>CAOKIL010000129.1 GCA_948468535.1 uncultured Eubacteriales bacterium | reverse complement strand
TAAAACAATTAAATCATGAAAATAATGAATATTATGACGGAGGTATAGCCATATCTTAAATCGATAAAAGGATTAATGATATTGTATGTTATGATGGAAGAAAAATCAAAAGAGGTTTAATAATTAATTGGTTGATTGAGGATGGGTTTATAGTAGAAAATGAAATCAACGGTCGAAAATATAAAATGCCTACAGTAAAAGGAAATGAAGCCGGTATATATACCGAAGAAAGATTCGGTAAAAACGGTAACTATAAGGTGGTGATGTATAATAAAAATGCGCAGGAAATGATAATAGAGCATCTTGCAGAAGCTATCGGAATCAATATAGCTATTAATCAACAGACAACAAATATTAATCAGGCTGACTCAAACCGAGGTAAACCTTGGGATAGTAAACAAGAAGAACAGTTAACAGAAATGTTTAAAGATGGGTTAACGGTAAATGATATCGCTAACACTATGATGAGGTCTCCGGGTGGTATAAGAGCGAGACTATTAAAATTGGGATTAATTAACGATATAAACGAAGTTTGATAAACTCGGGATAAAAAATATGGACAAATATACTGAGAAGGTTAAGTTATCAAAAGAACAACAATTATTTATTGATAAAGCTAAGTGGGGAGATAATATTCTTGTTGACGCATGCATTGGTAGCGGCAAGACAACGGCGATTCAACATCTTTGCGATGAATTACCTTCAAATTTAAAAATTCTTTATCTTACATATAATAAACTGCTAAAATTAGATGCAAAAACTAAAATCCGTAATAAAAATGTTACTGTTACAAACTATCATGGGTTTGCCTATAATGAGCTAAAAAAGGTAGGTAAACTTGTTGGTATTTCCGATTTGGTGCAGACATTTAATAAGGTAAAACCAAAAACATCTCACTATGACGTTCTGATAATTGACGAATATCAGGATATTGAGCAAGAACTTGCAGATATGTTGTTATTTATCAAATCTTGCAATCCCAAAATCCAAATAATTGCCGTCGGCGATATGGAACAAAAAATATACGATAAGACAACGCTTAATGTGCCGGAGTTTATAGAGAGATTTTTGGGTAAACATTTAAAGTTGGAATTCACTCAATGTTTCAGGCTTTCAGCCGATCTTGCGACAAAGCTTGGACGAATCTGGCAAAAATGTATTATAGGAGTGAATACCGGCTGTGTAGTTGAAGAAATGGATTTAAATTCCGTGTTAAACGTAATTGCAAGTTACGATACACAGGATATTTTATGCCTCGGAGCACGAACGGGTGAGCTTGCCGAAACTTTGAACTTGCTTGAAGAAAATTATCCTGAAAAGTTCAATAAGAACACCGTTTATGCGAGTATAAGGGACGATGACGGTAACACCGGTGCTACAAACCCTGACAAAACTTCTGCCATATTTACAACTTTTGATGCAAGCAAAGGATTGGAACGTAAACTTTGTGTAGTATTTGACTTTACGGAGAGTTACTGGGAAGTAAGAATCGATAAGCCGCAACAGTCGTATAAAATTTTAAGAAATATATTTTGCGTTGCGGCAAGTCGGGGGAAAGAGCGGATAATTTTTGTTAAGCATAATGAGGACATGTTGTCTGAACAGACATTATCTACGCCGAGAGAAATTAATTTGGAATTTACAGACGTTGATATCTCATCAATGTTCGATTTCAAATATAAAGAAGATATTGAAGAATGTTTTTCCCATTTATCTGTAAGCAAAATACATAAACCTAATCAGCTATCTGAAATAAATATTAAGAATTCTGATGGCTTGATTGATTTGTCGCCTTGCATCGGCATTTATCAAGAAGCGTTGTACTTTAAGAAGTATGAAATAAATGAAGAAATAGAGCTGTATTTTGATTTGCATAAGGATAAACAATATCTTTATAGCGCAGATATTTTCAATCTGAATTTGGACGATAAAATACTTTTTATTACATCTCTTCATACAAAGCAAAATAGATATAGGATTCAGGTAGATACACCATTTGTTACAGAAGAAGGTAAACAGAGGATTATAGATAGATTAGGCGAGAAATTTAGTAGAGACGAAAATGTGCAGGCACGATGTCAAATTGATTTTTGTAAAGACAAAAATGCACGGATATTGTTTTCCGCTATTGGTTTTGCTGATGTTATAAAAGACGAAACTGTCTATGAATTAAAATTTGTTGCGGAACTTTCTCATGAACATTTTTTGCAGTGTGCCTCGTATATGATTGCACTTGGATTGAGTAAAGGTGTGCTTTGGAATACAAGAAACAACGAGTGTTATGCTATCTCCATTCCAAATCCTCAAACGTTTATGGATGCGGTTGTAAAAGCCGTTACGAAAGGTTATTTAGGTAAATATTATGCAAAAAATTGATATGGGTAAATTCACTGGCGATATTTTATAACCATTTTTACAGAAGATTTTAAGATACCGTTATATATGGTATGGTAACAAAAAGGAAAATTTTATGCAAGACACGGTAACAAGATTTGTAGACGAAAAACAGAATGGGTTAATGCTTTTTGAAATGCCTACGGGATCAGGCAAAACATATCAAGCAAGAAAAATCATAGGTAAGTATATAA
>CAOKIL010000128.1 GCA_948468535.1 uncultured Eubacteriales bacterium | reverse complement strand
ATATTTTAGCATGTTTTAGCTGTTTTGTACAGTTTTACGTGAACACGCTCTAAATTTACAACATGGCAATCAAGAAAATGAAATGAAACAGGATAACAAAACACGTATTTGCATTGGTATCCCAAAGCACACAAAATTTCATTCAAGACGATAGCATAACCGTAACAGTTTGTAGCACACTTTCCACTTGTTACATCACTAATAATTGTGGTCGCATTTCCCATAGGCCGTTGTATTAGTTTATTTGATTTTAATAAACTAGAAACCCAGTTAAGTGCATTGACAAAAGTTTGAAATTCACTTTCAACTTTTAATGCAGTGAGATCAAATTTCTCTTTAACTAAATCAATATCATTTTGATTATATGAATAATCATATTTTATAGGTTCTAATTCAGATTTATCATAACAGCTTGCAGCTTTTAAAATGTTTAAATATATTTTTTTATATTTACTATCTCCTATAAACTTAATATCGTTTTCATTATTATATTCCATATTTTCTCCTGAGTATAAGTTCAAATTACAATAACACTTACCATTTGTTATTTTTTATCTTCCAAAGGAGATATAAAAGCAACAAATATTGATGTTATCAAGGCAAAATATCAAATAAAATCTACTAAAAAAGATATATTATACAAATTGAAACAACAATTAGCAAAAAGCAAGATCTTAAAAAGACGTCTTGGCGTAATAATCGCCCACAAATGCTCTTAACGAACTATATGTAGTCACAAACATCGAAATTTCAAATATGATTCCAAAAATCCAACCGATAATTAAAGCGGAAGACACATTGAGTACAAATACAAATATTTGGTTTATCCCGTATATGTATATCTCTGTGTCCCCCCTCCTTAACTACGCTCTTTCATACAAGAATGTTTTTTCCTTCTGACGATTTACGCTCGTCTTTACAAATTGCTATTCAAATTATGAAAAGGCATCGTGATGTTTATTTTTTTAATAACCATATCGAAAACCTTAAACCAATTTCTGCAATGATTACCACGCTTGCTGCAAAGATTGCATCAGAATCTCCACAGGATAGCTTAACTCCGCTTGGAATGCTTGAATACATTCTTAAAAACATTGACAGTTATCAAGGGCTAATTGGTTTGCAAGAAAGTGTTGGAGACTTTTCCAAAATGTCACTTATAAAAAAGTATTCGGGAAAATGGATTTTAACCAACCCCATTAATCCGGATGACAACTTGTTAGATTCGTGGAATGATAATACGGCGGAAGTATTTTTAAGTGGACACAGAATATAAAGCGCTGCTTTCTTGATTCACTTGCGCAACACGAAAACATGGCATTTTTTGAAGCTGTATCCGCAGGTCTTGGAAAAGATTATGTCACATCATCCCCTATTTATAAGAAAAGCATGACTCCGATATTAGCAACAGCAAGTATTCAGAATGTTGAGATCGGAGCTAGAAAGCCATGGAGGGGTAAGATCAAATGATTTGTAACGTTGACAAGTTGATAAATAAATATCCGACTTTACATTATACCAGAAGTCCACCTAATTGTAATTTTGATGTGATAGAGGGCAATTTTATTGTTAACGCAACCCCCGTCGATTTGTCTTCGACTTGCTATTGGACTTTTCAATTTACGCGGAGATGTATTTTGACGAAAATATTGCTCCTACTTATTAAAGAGACTAGTGGGAAAGTAAATTCAACATTTCCACATGTAAATCCTAATGGAACATTATGTCTTGCGGTAGAAACTGAAATATTGACAGAATGCACGACTTCTCAAGGCTTTGATGTATTAATGTGGTTTGATAAATTTGTTCTTCCATTCTTCTACTCATTTGAGTACTATAAGGCGAATAAGCTATACCCGTTCGGGGAACGTAGGCATGGGGCTGTTGGAATTCTTGAATTCTATCAAGAAATATTTAGGGAGAATGATGCCCAAAAAGCATTAGCACTTTTAAAATACATTGCCCATGGTAGATGTAGGGGGCATTTGTCTTGTCCTTGCGGAAGTGGTAAAAGAATAAGGAAATGTCACTCTAAAGCCATATGGAATGCTCAGGTTACTTTGAGCAAAGTCAGAATGCTGAGGGACTATAATTTAATTATGCATGAAAAGGAGAATTATTATGAATAATTTGGGTAAAAGACAAAACGAAGAAAAAATGTTAATGTTGCAATATTCTGCGCGCTGCAATTTTAATCGCGCCGAAGTAATGTATAATTTATCATGGCTTCTTCCAATTTTGAATATTGTGTTGGCGAACATACCTACCATCAAATCGCATTTAGGCAATGGTCTTGTAATAATTTCAGCTGTTATTACAGTTTCAGTTATTGTGTTAAAGACATTTGTAAATAAATTTACAATGATAGCTGCTGGAACACGACAACTGTTTGATTATGAATTGTTTAGTTTTGAAAAGCCATCGATATTTGCTGGTATCAATGAAAATGATATTTCAGCGAAAGCATCTGAGGAGAGACAAAGGAACAATAAAAAGTATCAAAATCAAATTGGGTATACTGGACGAGATAAAGAGCACGGTGTCAAGGATTGGTATAGAATTGATGTTGTATAATAAAACTTGACACAATGCAATCAATAGGATTACAATAAA
>CAOKIL010000127.1 GCA_948468535.1 uncultured Eubacteriales bacterium | reverse complement strand
AAGAACTGACAAGCTGTGATCAGCATTGCGGTAAGTCGGATGTTTTTTTAGCTCACTGAAGAACTTATCCAATACCTGAACTGCAATATTGTCAACTCTGTCGTCATCATTACCGAATTTAGGGAAATCACCATCTCTTTCAAAATCAACTGTCAAACCGTCCTCATTTCTAATTGGTTTAACCTTTGCATATTTTATTGCCGACAAAGAATCAGCAACAACCGAAAGTCCGGCAACACCAAATGCCATAAATCTCTTAACGTCTGTATCATGCAGCGCCATCTGCCCTGCTTCATATGCATATTTATCGTGCATATAGTGTATGGTATTCATTGTGTTAACATAAAGTTCAGCAACCTCTTCAAGACATTTATTATATGATGCCATTACTTTATCAAAGTCCAAATATTCGTCATCTGCCATTGATTCGGTACATTCAAGAACTTTAATTCCTTTAAGCGCATCAACGCCGTTATTCATTGACATAAGAAGAGTCTTTGCAAGATTAACACGCGCACCGAAGAACTGCATGCGTTTGCCGAGTTCCATTGACGAAACACAGCAGGCAATACCATAGTCGTCACCATAAAAAGGTCTCATCAAATCATCGTTCTCATACTGTATAGCGTCAGTGTCAATACTCATCTTTGCACAATAATCCTTAAATCCCTGAGGTAAATCATTGCTCCAAAGAACAGTCATGTTAGGTTCCGGAGCAGGATCGAGGTTTGTCAAAGTATGAAGAAGTCTGAACGAAGTTTTTGTAACCATAGTTTTGCCGTTACCGCCCATACCGCCGATAGATTCGGTTACCCATGTCGGATCTCCGGAGAAAAGCTCATTATATTCAGGTGTTCTGAGGTGGCGGACAAGACGCAGCTTTATTACTAACTGGTCGATAAGTTCCTGTGCCTCTTTCTCTGTGAGTAAACCTTTCTCCATATCACGATTGATATAGATATCAAAGAATGAACCGTTTCTGCCAAACGACATTGCTGCGCCGTTATTTTCCTTAATACCTGCAAGATAACCAAAGTATGTGAACTGAATCGCTTCTCTTGCATTTTCGGCAGGCTTTGAGATATCATAACCGTACTTTTGGGCCATACTTTTAATTTGATTAAGAGCCTTGATCTGCATTCTTATTTCTTCTCTGATTCTGATAACATCGTCTGTTGCAGGCATGTTAATCTTCTTCTCAAAATCTTTTTGCTTACTTTCAATAAGCGCATCAACACCATAAAGTGCAATACGTCTGTAATCACCAATTATTCTTCCTCTGCCGTAAGCATCAGGCAAACCTGTCATAAGACCTACTGTTCTTGCTGCTCTCATCTTTGGAGTATATGCGTCAAATACACCATCGTTATGGGTCTTTCTATATTCTTTAAAATGCTTTTCTATTTCGGGATTGAGTTTATATCCGTATTCTTTAAGTGACTGTTCAACCATACGCATACCGCCATACGGATTTACAATTCTCTTGAGCGGCTTGTCCGTCTGAAGTCCGACAATAACTTCATTATTCTTATCAATATATCCAGGAGCAAAGTTATCAATACCGGATACTATATCAGTTTCTACATCTATAATTCCCTTTTTGATTTCTTCAAGAATAAGTTCGCGAACTATCTTATATACAGCGTCAGTCTTTTCTGTTCTTCCCTCCAAAAAACTTTCATCGCCTTCATACGGCGTATAATTGTTACGAATAAAATCTTCAACGTTAATTTCATTCTGCCAATTGCCGCTTTTAAAACCTTCCCATGCTTTCTGCATAATTTTTCCTCCTATAACAAAACATTTTTTTGATCCAAGAGTTTTTGCTGTATTAACCAAGGACAAATCTAAGCTGTAATAATACACTTAGCTATGAACTCAGTATGTAAAATAATATATACGTGTTTTTTAATATATGTTATACTTTGCCGATATTATAGCATAGCTTGTACTGTTAAGCAACAAAAAACGCATGCAAAAAACACAAAAAAATATCTAAAGTTTATACCATGGTTTATTAAAAAATTATCTATAATTATTAACCATTGACTTAAACTTAAAAATAGTGTAGAATAAGTATAATAATATATAGAGGTACTAATTATGAAAAGAAAAATTACCGAAGTATCTGTTTTTGAATTCTTCTTATGTATGTTTGTCATACTGATACATGTACTATCAGAAGGAGTAAATTACTTTCCGAAGGGCAGTGTGCTGTCAATTGTATTCTTTGCGGTGACAAAGCTCACCACTTTCGCTGTACCTGCATTTATATTTACAAGCGCATTAAAGCTGTTTTATAAATACGGCGAGAGAAAATTTTTGTATCCGATGTTCCTTTTAGACAGAATACGGAAGATTTATCTGCCATATATTATTATGGTTATTATATACTACATAGTGTTTGTTTATGCGTTTCATATTTATGAATTCAATCCGGTATCACTTATTAAGTATATATTAAACGGCGACTTATCTGCACAATTTTATTTTGTTGTGCTTATAATGCAGTTCTATCTGCTGATGCCGATGTGGATACTGGTTAGCAAATACAAATCAAAGTTATTTCATTCAGTGATTCTTTTAATTGCAATTGTTTGTTCGGTTGCCTTTCGTATTATTGTCCCGACTGAATATACACACAAGATTTTCCCATCATAT
>CAOKIL010000126.1 GCA_948468535.1 uncultured Eubacteriales bacterium | reverse complement strand
CGCTCATTATCATTCATTGCTTGTCACTCCTTAAATCAAATCCAGAATTTCAACGTCCAAATGCTTTTCAATCAGACGGATAATTTTGACGTTGCTAATCATGCCGTCTTTAGCGGCCTTTACTGCCTTCTTTGCCAACTCCGCTTTGCTGTCAGGATTCAAGTTTACAAGCATTTCCTCAACTGCCGCAACATCATTACCGTACAACAGTTTAAGATCGCCACGGCTTAAATTGTTTTCAAAGTATTTCTTCAATTTCAGCCTCTCCAAAACGTCATCATTTAAAGGTTTAAGCCATCTATCAGAAAAATATCGTGGGTGTTTTACGTTCATAAATTTAATTTGTTTGTATGTCATTTCCTGTATATCACCGACTTCCAACCACGAAAAGACTTCAAATGTAATTGGACAAGTATAGTGAACATTGGTAACAAGGGCCTGTACTGTGATTTTCATATCATCGTTTAAAATTTCATTTGCCATTATAAATACCTTCTTTCTATTTTGAAAAATTATGTATGAGGGCGCAAGCCCTCCCGCAGAACATAAGCCGCTATGCGGCGTTGTTCAAGGTAAAAACTCCTGCGTCCAAAGTAGTATTGCCGCTTAAAAAAGCACAGTTCAACGATCTTGCCCTCGTTGCCGCCACACAATTTGAGGTATGTTTGCTTGTGAAAAGGAGGCCGTGTGACGAAACAGGTTGCCAATCCTGTCAACTGTGTTTGTCTAAGCGGCAATGCTGCCACTGTTATTTGTGGTGTAATATTAAGTCAAATATTCTTCTTGCAAATCCTTAATTGTCGCATGAGAATTGTCATTCATTGCGTCATAAAAGTTAGTCAGCTTATCCAAAACACGTTTTTTCTGCTTATCTGTCAAATCTGAATCTGCCGCTAAATCTTCAAATGGCTCCATTGCCCGTTTGTGAGTACCAGAATAAATAACATCTAAGCCAAATTCTCCACCATCATCACAACTAAGCAGGAGAATAACTTCCTCACGATAAAAAGTAATATTGCCTAATGCTGTTCTTGCCTTACTAATGATTTCATCTTCTGAAGCATCCCATCTCACAGAAAACTTATCGCAAAAGGAAAACTCTGGATGATCCATATTAAATGGGTTTTCCTCTTTTAAAAGTGACGAAAGCGGACTTTTGTATTTAGTGTAAAACTCCAATGTTCCGTCACCAACATTGTTTCTTAATGCGTTTGTCATAAATGCAAAATATGTCTTTGGCTTGTATCTATCAATATTTGTGTTCATTGCTTTATCCTCCTTGTTATTTAGCAAAACCGATTTTTTCAGGCCCTTTGAAAAGTCCTTGTACTAAGCACTTTTCAGCGTATTTAGGCGAACAACAAAAACCTTATATATATTATTGCTTAATAGGATTTTCATTGTCCAATCGTACCTGCTGGAAAGTCCTTAAATACAGAGGGTTTCAGCACCTTTTGAAAAATAGGTTTTTCTGATTTAAGTTGTTATTGTTGACTCACTATAGTCAATTTGAATATTCTGCGCTCTTTCCTGCATCAAATCCTGATACGATTTCGCAGAAGGCATATACGGTCTAATATCCTCTGCATCATATAGCAATGTGATTTCGGACAGGTTTTTAAAGTTTTCGATGAAGTCTTTATCTGCCCTTGGTTTATCTGCTGATCTTTTTTCCGCATTGCTGTCCACAATATATTTGAATACTGTGCCAATTTCCTGCTTACAATCTTCCAATGTTTTATCCTTGAAAGTCTGAAGAATATGCTTACACCGATCCATGTTGATACGGTAAAGTTCAAACCCCTTAATAACATATTTAATACCCTCTGCTTTAAGCAGACTATCCAGAGCCGCTTTATAGAGTACGCCAGTTTTGCCGTACCATCTATCAGAGGCATTTACTACTCCTGCTATCACGCTGGCCTTATCTACGATACTTGCATAGTTTTCTAATTCCTTTTGCGTTGCCTTGTGACGATTGACGGCCTGATTAACTTTAATCTTTTTACCTTCATTCTTTACACTTAATTCCTCGTCAACTGCAATAATATGAATCTGGTCAAAGAAAATGCAGTTTAACGATGCAAGGTATTTAATACATTGTTCCACATAATCATCAATACGGCTATCCGTATTTGTAAAAAACTCAAGTACAGTTGATTTAGGAATCTTAATATCCGTTACAACTGAATTTTGTCGTGATTTCATATAACCATAGTTCCTGTTTACCATGTAGGTATCACGTGCCAAATCATAACTTGTAATTAGTGACATACGATTTTTCTCGTCACTAATAACCTGTGCCAAGATTAACGGCGCAAGATATTGATAAATACCTTTGTGTAATTTAAGTTCTGCATCTGTAATGGGGGATTCAAAGACACGTGTAATTTTATATTTCCTACTTTCTGGATCATGCTCATATTCGCAATAGCGGGACAAACGGCTAAAAAATAGTTTTTGCTTTTGACTGTTAGGAAATTTCCCCCGCTTGTTATATTCTCTTTTCTGTGCCGCTGTACAAATCAATTCCACAAGTGACTTTTCCAAGTATACCCTTGCTTGCAGATTAATATTGTTGATAATCTCATCTCCTAAGTTAGATTTTGTTTTCTGCCTCATTTGTCGCCTCAATTATCCAGCGCAACAAAACCAACCATGCGCCGATCATACTCATCCATAAACTCAACAAGACGGTCATACTGATTTTCCGGGATTGCAAAGCGGGAGTTGCAGAAATAAGAAAGGTTTCGTACAGCAATCCCCACCTTTGAAGAAAGCCATTT
>CAOKIL010000125.1 GCA_948468535.1 uncultured Eubacteriales bacterium | reverse complement strand
AAAGTCCGCCGTCGATAACAAACAGCTTACCGCCTGCCTTAATCGGACTTTGTCCTTTTTTGATTTCAACCGGAACATGACCGTTTATAATATGCGACATAGCCGGCTGCAGACCAAACTCCTTCAAGATTTTAATGCAGATATCACGTTTCTCAACATTTTTATAGTATGGATTTTTCACTTCAACATGTAATTTCGGCTCGTCAATAAAATATTGTTCAAACGTTGTTATTTTATCTTTTCCAAAAAGCGGCGAGTTAGGTCCGCACCACAAATACCACATTAAATCTTCGGCAGCTTCGTGTTCAGGCGTGCCATTTTTGGTTTTGATTCCCTGACGAACTCTGTGATCCAAATCATCAAGCAGCTTCTTGCCTCTGAGTTTTTTGCCGAATAAATCAACAGATGCAAAATTGCCGTTTTTGGTCATTGGTATACATCCATGGAACATAAGATTTGAATTATATTTGTTATATATTCCGCCTCGTGAACACAGAAAATTCATATGGCGTTTAAGACGCTCGCTTGTCATAAATGCAGTCCTCAGCCTGTCCATAACCTCCTGTTCTTCAGCAGTGAGCTTATAAGGGTCTGACGGGTAAATTGTCGGAAAGTTCTTATCGCGTAATTCATATTCTGTGCCGTTAATCATAATAGTACCGCGTTCATAATTTATTTTATCAAGCAGCAATCTGCTGTCCATATTGTATTCAGGATGACGCTTGATAACCTGACCTTCAACTTTAAACTGAATTATGGTTATTGCTTTATGAATTTTTGAAATCAGTACTTCGTCATGTTTACTATACTTTGTCATATCAATATGACGCGGAATAAAAATTTCGCACGGATCATTCTCATATGCCTGATGGGCAAAAATCGCAAGCGGTCTTACGCTTATGCCATACTGACCCTCTACTGTATTCATATTGTCATATCTTGAGCAAAGTCGTATTACATTTGCTATGCAAGCCATACTGCCGCATGACGCCCCCATCCATTCAATATCATGATTTCCCCATTGTATATCTACATTATGATGGTTCATTAAAGTATCCATTATTATAGCCGCACCCGGACCTCTGTCGTAAATATCGCCTATAATATGTAATCTTGCAATTGCAAGACGCTGGATTAAATTTGACATTGCAATTATAAAGGCATCTGCGCGTCCAATTTTAATTATTGCAGCTATAATCTCTCTATAATACTCATTTTTGTCCATTTCATAGTCCTGTGAATGAAGAAGCTCATCAATAATATAGTCAAATCCCTCAGGAAGAGCCTTTCTTACAACTGAACGAGTGTATTTTGACGCGCTGACCTTGCACACCTCTATGAGCCGGTGAAGAGTTAAAGTATACCATTCATCCAAATCTTTGACGGTTTTCTTTACTATATTTAATTTTTCTTCAGGATAATATATCAGTGTAGCAAGAGACTTTCTTTCAGAATCAGGGAGTGTATTCTCAAAAACCATGTCAATTTTTGACTTAATAACCCCGGAACCATTTTTCAAAATATGAGTAAACGACTCGTATTCGCCATGCAAATCGCTCATAAAATGCTCTGTTCCTTTAGGCAGATTAAGTATAGCGCTTAGATTTATTATCTCTTCAGATGCCTTTCGTATTGAACCGTACCGCATATGCAGCAAGTTCAAATATTTAATGTCATGTTCAAATCCGTACTTTTTTTGGAACTCTGTGTATTCCGACATTTATATTTCCTCACTTTATTTATATTTAATCTTCACGATGTTTCGACTCAATAACTTGTTTAATCATCATATCCTTAACTTTCATCAGTCGAATTTGTGTTGAACGTTCATTTTCATCAAGTTTCATAGTTATATATTTTATCTGCCGCTGATATCCCGGTATCATCACATGTTCGAGCGCATTAACACGGCGGCGTGTTCTCTCGATTTCTGCCGCCAAAAGTTTGCACGCTTTTTCACATTCTGCTAAATTTAACATATCCGGCATAATGTCATTCAGGGATTTTACTGCATCGTCAAGGTCGCCTGACGTGAATGCCAATCCATAAGAAAATATATCGGTTTTATTCGGCGTTTTAGTTGTATAATCAAAAATCGGTATATCAACACTCATGATATTTTTTGTTGTAACCTTGACGCTAACCGACTGTTTGGGCGCAAGCAGGGCTGTCTTTAAAGTAGGGTCATCCATAACCGCGGCTGCCAGAACAAATTTTTTATTGGACTCTTTGATACCGTTCTCAACAATTTCTCGCAGTCTCTTATTCTCACGAACCAAATCAAGAAACTGACGCATAAGCTCATCTCGCTTGTCTTTAAGCAGTTTATGACCTCTAACCGCTGTCACAAGTTTTTTCTTGAGCCTTGTGAGTTCCATTCGTGTTGGATTAACTTGGGTCATTGCCATAAAATCGCCTCCCTTTGCATTAATTATTTAGCCAAATCACTCTGCACTTTCATGATAATATGTGTCAAGATATTCGTCCTTGATTCTTTTCAGCTCACTTCTGGGCAGAATTGACAACAACTCCCAGCCGATAGACAGTGTTTCCTCAATTTCACGGTTTGTTTGATAGCCCTGAGAAACATATTTGTTTTCAAATTCGTCTGCAAATTTTGCATACTTCTTATCGATTTCAGTAAGCGCCGCTTCACCAAGAATAACCATAAGCTCTTTGGCATCCTTGCCCCGCGCATATGCTGCAAACAACTGATTCATGGTATCTGCATGGTCGGCTCTTGTTTTATTCTCGCCTATACCCTTATCTTTAAGACGTGAAAGTGAAGGCAAAACATCAATAGGCGGCATAACATTTTTTCTGTAAAGTTCTCTTGATAAAATAATCTGACCTTCAGTAATATATCCCGTTAAATCCGGAATAGGATGTGTTTTGTCATCCTCAGGCATCGTCAAAATTGGTATCATGGTTATTG
>CAOKIL010000124.1 GCA_948468535.1 uncultured Eubacteriales bacterium | reverse complement strand
CTCGGTAAATACGGATATTCAAATTACGGTGTAGTTGTTGGAGCAACTTATCCCGAACAGGCTGCGAGAATCAGAGAGATTATACCAAACACATACTTCTTGGTTCCGGGATACGGAGCACAGGGGGGTAAGTCTGAAGATATTGCAAAGAGTTTTAATCGTGACGGACTTGGCGCAATTGTTAATGCATCGCGTTCGATTATGTGTGCATATAAGAAAAACGGCGGCAGTGTAGGAGAGGCTGCAAGAGCTGAAGCAATAAGAATGCGCGACGATATTATGTCAGCAATTTAAATTTTGCATAATCCCTATATTATTTTGGAGGTTTGATATATGATATGTGAACTTGTGTCAAAATCATTATTGCGTTCCGGACTTTTTGATTATATGGTTGACTGCAAGGAGATTGCAGAGAGCGCAAAGCCGGGGCAGTTTATACATGTTCTGTGCGGCGCAGACACGTTTTTAAGGCGTCCCATAAGTATTTGTGATACTGTACAGAATCGTTTTGTAAGATTCATATTTGAGGTCAGAGGTAAGGGAACTCATAACCTTGCCAATGCAAAGGCAGGCGAAACGCTCGATATATTAGGACCGTTAGGCAATGGATTTAACGTTAGCTTCAAAAATGATATACCAGACGGCGATATAGTGCTTCTTGGCGGTGGTATTGGCGTTTTTCCGCTTTTGAAGCTTGCTAAAAGTCTGCCTAAAAAGCCGGTTGTTATGCTTGGGTTCAGAGATGAAGCAACTGCGGTTATGACAGATGAGTTTGCTTCTGTTTCAGACTCTGTTTTTGTGGCAAGTGATGACGGAAGTGTCGGCTGCAAGGGATTTGTTACCGATATTCTTAAAAGCCGTATTGCGGCAGGAAATAAGATTGATAGGGTATATACCTGCGGTCCTAAGCCGATGATGCGGATTGCCGCTGAGCTGTGTGAGGAAAACGGAATAGGATGTTTTATTTCAATGGAAGAGAGAATGGGTTGTGGTGTAGGCGCTTGTGTAACTTGCACCTGCACAATGAAAGACGGTTCGCGCAGACGCGTGTGCAAAGAGGGACCTGTATTTAACGGAGCGGAGGTGGATTTTGATGGCTGATTTGAGCGTTAATATAGCAGGTGTAGAATGGAAGAATCCTGTAACAACAGGTTCAGGAACGTTTGGATTCGGACGTGAATATGCAAAATATTTTGATTTGTCAAATATTGGTGCAATATGCTTAAAGGCGCTTTCAGCAAAGCCGAGGCTTGGCAACAAATCGCCGAGGATAGCGGAGGTTACATCAGGAATACTCAATAGTGTAGGACTTCAAAATCCCGGCGCTGAATATTTTTTGGAGTATGAGCTTCCGTGGCTCAGAAAGTTTGATACAAAGCTCATAGCTAATCTTTGCGGTTCATCTGTTGAAGATTATGTCGAGGTTGCCGAGATGCTAAGTGATAAGCTTGATATGTTTGAACTTAACATTTCGTGTCCCAATGTTAAAGAAGGCGGAATGGCATTTGGAACTAATGCGAAGATGGTTGAGGAGATTACCTCAAAAGTAAAAGCCGTTGCAAAGGTTCCGCTTATAGTGAAGTTATCCCCGAATGTTACTGATATCACTGAAATGGCAAGGGCGGCTGAGTCAGGCGGCGCTGATGCTGTTTCGCTCATCAACACTCTTTTGGGTATGAAGATTGATATAAAGACCAGACGGCCTGTTCTTAACAATAACATGGGCGGACTTTCCGGTCCTGCCGTTAAGCCTGTTGCGGTAAGAATGGTATATCAGGTGCGTAAGTCTGTCAAGATTCCAATAATTGGAATGGGCGGTATAATGAACGGTGAAGACGCAATAGAATTTCTGCTTGCAGGAGCTGATGCAGTTTCAGTCGGCACCGCAGGGATAGTTGACCCATATGCCTGGATAAAGGTTAGAAACGGAATAAACGATTATCTTGACCAAAACGGATTTGAGAGTGTCAAGGATATAGTCGGAAAGTTAGAGTTAAACAGTTAGCATGAGTGACATAAATAAATCAAAAGCAAGAATTGAAGAATTAAAACAAATATTAAACGAAGCAAATAAAGATTATTATGTATTGGACTCTCCAAACATGAGCGATTTTGAATACGATAGGCTTATGCGTGAACTTATTGAGATTGAAGAAGCATATCCGCAGCTAAAAACCGGTGATTCGCCAAGTCAGAGAGTCGGCGGTGAGGTTTTGAGCGAATTTGAACAGGTTGTGCACACAGTACAAATGCAGAGTCTTACTGATGTGTTTGATAAGGATGAGCTTATAGAATTTGATAAGAGAACGTCTGCGGCTTTGGAAACCCAAAAAGTTGAATATGTAACAGAACTCAAAATAGACGGACTATCCGTATCACTTGAATATGTGAACGGTGAGTTTGTCAGAGGTTCTACACGCGGCGACGGAAATGTCGGAGAGGATATAACAAATAATCTTAAAACCGTCAAGAGCATTCCGCTTAAACTCACAGAGGAAGTTCCCAGGCTTGAGGTGCGTGGTGAAGTGTTTATGCCAAAGTCATCATTTTTAAAGCTTAACGAGATTAGAGAGCTAAACGGCGAGACGCTTTTTGCAAATCCGCGTAATGCTGCAGCAGGTTCGCTCAGACAGCTTGACAGCAGCATTGCCGCACAGCGTAACTTAGATATATTTATATTTAATGTTCAGGCTGCCAATGGAATCGAGTTCAAAACTCACAGCGAAAGTCTTGACTATATGCAAAAGCTTGGGTTTAAGGTAATCCCCGATAGGCGTATTCAGCACGGTATAGAAGAAGTGTATGATGAAATAATGCGTTTGGGTGATTTGCGCGGCAAGTTGTCGTTTGACATTGACGGTGCGGTTGTTAAGGTCAACGATTTGAACTCGCGTGAAATCCTGGGTCAGAACACAAAAACCCCGAAATGGGCAACGGCGTATAAATATCCGCCCGAACAAAAAGAGACCGAACTGCTTGACATTGTTTTGCAAGTCGGCAGGACAGGCGCAGTGACCCCGAATGCGGTGTTTGAACCGGTTAAAGTCGCGGGTTCTGTCATATCACGCGCAACTCTCCATAATATAGATAATATCCGCGCAAAGGACATC
>CAOKIL010000123.1 GCA_948468535.1 uncultured Eubacteriales bacterium | reverse complement strand
GCAAACTTAAAACCAAGGTCTTTCAGTTCTTTTCTATACTGGTATGTATTACCGCTGATCCACAACCAGTTACCAATAATTTCTAACGTGATTCCATCAAAGTGAATGACTTTTTGTAGCATCTCTCTTAACAATTCGTCTTCCGTGAAGTCATACTTCATATTATTAAAGTCTGTCTTTGCGTTGCTCTCTTTGCTATCCGCTGATTTGCTCTCGTGTCTATCCTTTAATAATTTGAAAAGCCTGTCATATTCAGCATTGATTTCTTGTGTTGCTTCTGTGCTTCCGTCTTTATTGTCGGGGTGATATTTCTTTAATAAATCCCTGTACTGTCTTCTTAACTCTTCCAGTGTATTCACATCTTTAAAGTATTTTGCCATAGCTCATAACCTCCTAAAATAAAAAAGTGCAAAGCCCTTGATAATTCAATAGACTTTACACTTTGATTTGTGATATTTATTTAGTTATGCTTATGCTAATTTCTGTAGCTTTTCGCTGTGTTCTGCCACAACCTTTTTAATAATAGCTATATCTTGTTTCATTGACTCATAATCGTCAACGCTATCTTTATATCTGTCAAAAGTTGACGTATAACAAGATTCGATTGTGTTTAATCGAGGTATCACATTATTTTCAAGTAAATCAACTTCTATCCGTTTGATTCTGCTTTCAATGGGATTCAGTCTTGCATCAAGTTTTTTGTCCATCATATCTGAGATTGCTAACAATAATTCATTATCTGTCATGCGCCTGTACCTCCTGTGAATTGATTATATCACAGTCAAAGTGTAAAGTCTATTCGATTATCAAGGTGCTTTGTTTGTGGTGTTGTTTGATTTGATAAGATTATTATATACCCTAAATGTAGTGATATCAATATACAATATTGACAATGTTTAGGGTATATAATTGTACAATATGACTAGATTTAGGGTACACTTGATTTAGGATATACACTATGATAAAATAATATAACAAGTATAGAGAATATTAGTTTATAAAAATAGATGAGGTGATTTGTATGATTAGTTATGAAAAATTAGTTAAAAAGTTAAAAGATAATAATATAAGTCAGTATAAATTGAAGCAAGAGAAGATTCTAGGTTCTGCTACAATTACAAAGATATTTAAAAATGATGGATTAAACGGAGAATCTATTGATATAAAAGTAGTTGATAAATTATGTAAATTATTAAAGTGTCAACCCGGTGACATATTAGAGGAAGTTGAAGATATAGAAGGATATTCTGATACATCTGAAAGAAGATATAGGGGATAAAAATAAATAAAATTATGAGGCATACAGTTTGTATGTCTTTTTTTTTGTTCCGATATACCCTAAAAGTAGTAACATATGCACAAGAATATACCCTAAATTTAGTGACATTGCATATTGATATCACTATGTTTAGGGTATATAATAATCTCAACATCAAACAAAACAACCCAAACCCAACCTAAGGCAACCGAGTAGCCCGAAAAGCAGTCACAAACTTAAAGCAATATACCTGTGAGCGGTATCGAGACGTGAGAAGCAATAGTCAGGAAGATTCTTTAAGGGTTGCTACAAATTAAATAAGAAAGGGAGATCAAGAGCATGTGTGCAAATATGAAAGAATTCCAGACAATTTCAGAAAAGATTTTCGAGTTGGAGCAAAAGAAAGCTAAAAAGAAAAAAGAGATAGACACATTAGAAAAAGAAATCAAGCAGCTTAAAAGCGAGACATCTTCTTATATGAAGAAACGGCAGAAAAACTTACTTACAGTTGCTGGATTAGAAGTTTTATTTACAGCATATGTAAGCCCAAGATTTGATAAGGATGCGTTCATTGCAGGTGAAGAGGATGGGGAAGCAACCTATCAAAAATATCTAAAAAATATACCAATGGAGAAGGTCACAGTAAGGTTGGTAAAAGCACAATTATAAAAGTCGTCACGGCGACTATAAACAGGGACTTTAAGCCGTGAGCGTCCTTGCTCTGTATGGGCAAGGGGTAGCCAAAAAAACAAACGAAAGGACAGGTAATAACATGACAACTAAACTATTCGGTTATACAGTATCAGCACCAAAGCGAATGATTAAGCAGATAAAAAAGGATAGGCAGGATAAGCGATGCTGCATAAACTGGTTCAATTTCTCTATAGGCAATATCTTCTATACAGATAATGGAGATTATCAGGCAAGCATGGTTGACCATGAAAATAAAACGATATGGTTTAACCATCCATACATGAAAGTAATAGATTAAATCCCCTGACGAGTCTTTGAAAATTAAGACGAAACTACCCAAACAAGGGTAGTCGGGATAGTCATATAACCAACAATTCTAATTCAGGAGGGTATTACCAATGCACAGACAGACAGTCCAATTTGCAGTCACACATAATAAAGGCAATGTTACCAGAATCGGCAAGGCAAGCATCCTTCAGCCGAAAACCAATTTCAAAGGCGGTTCCATCAAATGGTATGAGGACAAGCCGAAACGGGGAAGCAAGTAAGCTGTAACAGGCAGCAGGGCGTATGGTTCTGGTTATGTAGAGTTCGATTCTCTACACGCCCATTTCAATAGGCCATTGAAAGCAACTATCAAACATTCATATTAAAAGGAAGGAGCCAGTGGGGCAATGACAAGCGCAGATTTAGCGGTATTACAGTCAGATATATTAAATACCTATTATGCCGACAACGCAAAGAAGCTTCATAAGACGGTTGACAGGATATTATGTAAGTTTGGCGGATTGTCGGACAAGGATACGGACGATTTTTATTCCCTTGCAAATGAGGTTTTTGCGGATGTTATGAAAAGATATGACTATAAGCAGTCTTTTGATGGGTTCCTGTACTCGTGTCTGTCAAATAAGATTATGACGGAAATCACAAAGCGGAACCGTGAGAAGCGAAAAGCGGACAGGATGTGCGTTTCACTGGATGCAGTCAGCGGTGATGATGAGGAATGCAATTTGCTGGACTTCATACCATCCGATTTTGACACATTCGAGGAAGTAGTGAAAAGGCAGGAAAGCGGAAAATATCAGGATAAAGTGGAACAGTATATTTCCAGACTGTCCAACTGTCAGGTAAGTATTTTAAATTTGTTGATAGACGGATTCAAGCCGAATGAGGTACAGCGTTTACTGGAAATATCACCAACGGAATATGCGGACAATATGCAGGCCATGAGAAGCTACGAAAATATAAGGATTTT
>CAOKIL010000122.1 GCA_948468535.1 uncultured Eubacteriales bacterium | reverse complement strand
CGAGGCGGAGCAGGCGGAGACGAAGCAGCCTTGTTTGCAGGTGATTTGTTTAGAATGTACTCAATGTACGCCGACAGCAAAAGATGGAAAATAGAAGTCCTTAATCTGAGTGAGATCGGTATAGGTGGTATAAAAGAAGTCACGTTTATGATAAATGGTGAATCGGCATATAGCAGGCTTAAATTTGAAAGCGGGGTTCACAGAGTTCAAAGAGTTCCGGAGACTGAATCAAGCGGACGTATTCATACTTCAACCGTTACAGTTGCTGTGCTTCCTGAAGTTGATGATGTTGAGGTTGAGATTAATCCTGATGATTTGGAAATTGACACATATCGTTCGAGCGGTGCAGGAGGTCAGCATATTAACAAAACTGAATCCGCGATTAGAATAACTCATAAGCCGACAGGTATGGTTGTGACCTGTCAGGATGAGCGCAGTCAGCATAAGAACAAAGAAGCTGCAATGAAAATGCTGCGTTCAAGACTGTTTGACAAGATGCAGCAGGAACAAAATGCCGCTATTGCCGCTGACAGAAAAAGTCAGGTTGGTACCGGCGACAGAAGTGAGCGTATAAGAACGTATAACTTCCCTCAGGGAAGGATGACTGACCATAGAATCGGTCTGACGTTGTATAAGCTTGAACAGATTATGAACGGAGATTTAGACGAAATTATTGATGCTCTAATCACAACTGATCAGAGCGAAAAACTAAAAGCAGAATCATTTTAAAAACTAATAAAAAGGAATGGCGATGTTTTTGTGGATACTTTATTTTTAAAGCCCATTGAAAATAGTTTTAAAAAGGCGGCTAATATTATCCGAACAGGCGGAATTGTTATATTTCCTACCGAGACAGTATATGGACTTGGGGCAAATGCTTTAGATTCGGACGCTGTTAAAAAAATATTCTTTGCAAAAGGAAGACCGAATGACAATCCGTTGATAGTACACATATATAAATTTGAGCAGCTTGATAGTATTGTTCGGGATATACCTGAGGATGCTAAAATCCTTATGGATCGATTTTGGCCGGGACCTCTTACGATTATTCTGCCCAAAGGCGATTTAATTTGTGACAGAGTCACTGCCGGTCTTGATACGGTTGCAGTTCGTATGCCGAATAATCCGATTGCAAAAAAACTATTAAAATACGCAGATGTACCTGTTGCAGCGCCTAGCGCTAATTTATCCGGCAAACCAAGCCCTACTACATTCGGACATTGCGTTGATGATATGAATGGCAGAGTTGACGCAATAATAAACGGCGGTGCATGTGATGTGGGGGTTGAATCAACAGTTATTGATATGACCGGAAGTGAGCCCATTATATACCGTCCCGGTGATATTACTAAAGAACAGATAGAAAGCGTATTGCTTCGTGAAGTAAAGGTTGCTGCAGAGATAAAACAGGATGAATCGCCGAAATCTCCGGGACTTAAATATAAACATTATTCTCCTAAAGCTGATGTATTTGTTTTATCGGGCGATATGGACTTAATTGTTGAAACGGTAAACGACAGTTCTAAGAGGGCGGGTATTTTATTATTTGATGAGCAACTTATGGTTGTAAAAAAGAATATTGACCCGGAAGTATATATTATATCACTTGGGAGTTTGCAAACTCCCAAAATGGCGGAATCACGACTCTTTGACAGCTTGCGTAAAATGGATGATATTGGTGTAAAGGTTGTGTTTGCTCCTGAAATTCCGGCAGATGATAAATGGATGGCAGTGCGTAACAGGCTTTATCGTGCAGCGGGAAACAAAGTAACATCCGCTGCGGACTATCATCATAAAGATTTATTTTATTGTGATGAATGTGAATGTATTGACGAAACTAAGAAGGTTGTTCTATTTGTGTGTTCGGGAAATACTTGCAGAAGTCCCATGGCTGCGGGTCTATTCAATTCTATGGCAAAGGGAAAAAATCTGCGTTACAGAGCATTATCCGCCGGTATTTATGCAGTATCCGGGAGCGCACCTGCTGAAAATGCTGTAGAAGTCTCTGCGGAAAACGGCATTGATATATCAGGTCATTTGGCTGTTCAGTTTAACCTTGACATGGCTGATAAAGCGGATATGATATTAACCATGTCTCCGGGTAACAAGTCAACTCTGATACAGTCTTTTCCAAGTATAAGCGATAAGATTTTTGTTTTACCTGAATACGTTGGCGATACGTTGTTTACAGATGTATTTGATCCTTATGGCGGCAATATTAAAATTTATGAGTCTTGCTTTAGTATGTTGAAAATGTTTATTAAAAAACTTGTTGATGATCTTGCTGAGAAAGATAATTCTTTAGGTGAGCAGGATAATGATTAGATTTGAAATTCTGTCGCGTGATCGCATAGATGAAGTTGTTGAGATTGAAAAACAATGCTTTCCGGGTGAAGAATGGACTTACGGAATGTTTGAGAGTGAACTTGATAATCGAATATCGGCGTTTATTATAGGTGTTGACGAAGATAATGGCAGATTAGTATGTTATGGCTGTGTATGGATGATTGCTGATATAGGTGATATAACAAATATAGCTGTTTCTCCCGATTATCAGAGACAGGGCTTAGGCGAACGCACTCTTGAACTGCTTATTAAGATATGTGCTGAAAATAATATGAGCGTAATTAATCTTGAAGTCAAGAGCGGAAATTTGCCTGCTATTGAGCTGTATAAAAAGAATGGCTTTGAAGAAGTAGGTATGAGAAAGAATTATTATAAGGATGGCTCTGCTGCTGTTTTAATGACTAAATATCTATAATTAACGGAGGCTTATATGAAAATTCTGGCAATTGAAAGTTCTTGTGACGAAACAGCAGCGGCTGTTGTTGAGGACGGGACAAAAATATTATCTAACATAATAAATTCTCAGATAGATATTCATAAGCTGTATGGCGGTGTTGTTCCTGAGATAGCTTCGCGGAAGCATGTTAAAAATATATCGTTGGTTGTTGATATGGCATTAAGTGAAAGTAAATTGTCTTTTGACGATCTCGATGCAATTGCGGTTACATATGGTCCAGGACTTGTAGGCGCACTTTTAGTCGGAGTTTCTTATGCGAAAGGATTAAGTTTTGCTCTTAATAAACCTTTGATACCTGTTCATCACATTAGAGGTCATATTTGTGCAAACTATTTGCAAGATCCTGAATTCAAACCACCGTTTATATGTTTGGTTGCATCCGGAGGCCATAGTCATATAGTGCATGTTAAGTCTTATACAGAATATGAG
>CAOKIL010000121.1 GCA_948468535.1 uncultured Eubacteriales bacterium | reverse complement strand
GGTTCGTTTTTAAAACACTCTCATTTGACTTATTTCTTTTCTTTTTTGTTATTTTTCCGTCTGCGGCGTTTATATCTGATAAATTAACGCTCAAACTATTTTCTTCGCCAACATACTTCTGCAGAGCATAAAATACCAAAATAAACAGCGCCGCAATTAAATAAGCTAAATACAACTTCTTCTACCTCGTTTCTATAATCACTTTAATTATTTTTTATATTAATTTAATCTGCCATTGCTTTGAGCGCTCTGATTTCAGCATCACTCGCAACAGTCACCGGATAACCGATTATTACCAAATCATCAAATCGGACGTTATCATAAAAATCACTTATTTTAAAGTTCCTGTAAGACGCTTTGTCACCTGCGTAATTATTAAAACGCCTATAATCAACCACATATACTTCTTTGTAATTATTAAGCGCCCATACAGCAAAAGCATTTCCGAAAGAATCTTTTACAATACAAATTTTTTTGTTATTTTTAACATCCGTCTTATATACTTCAACCGGATAATCACCGTCTAAAAAGCTGTCATAGTTCTTAAAGTTCGGATTAATAACCCGCATTGGCGATATGTATTCTTCAAAATCAACGTCATAATAAGAATCGCCTGTGTATTCAACAGACGGATAGTACATATCCAGTCTGTCATACGAATCCAGCATATACTCATATCCGTTTGTGTTCTTTGTATATTCAATAAACGAACCCTGAAAATAGTCTATACTCTCTTTTTTAAACGTATCCGCTTCGGCGATTTCATCGAACTCAAAGCTTAAAAACTCGCGGTAAGCATAGTACGCTCCAAGCTGCGTCCAGTGATGGTCAGTATTGAAATAAATATACTCGTCCGAATGTTCAGACAGCGGCTTCACCGCATTAACGCCACGCACTCCTCTGTCTAGTTTAGAATATATATATCTGAACTTTTCTGTATAATCAGATTTATAATCCTTTGCGGAATAAAATTCTGATGATGTAGGAACCATAACCGCGTATGTGCGGGCATTCGGTGCAGCTTTTGCAAAAGAATTGATAATATCCGCATATGCGTCACATTTTTCTGTGCTTATATCTACTTTTTCAGTGCATATGTATTCTTTACCGTTTCCGAATATATCAAAACCGTTAAATGTTCCGTTATACTTATAATACCTATGCTCGTCCGTCACTTCTGTTTCGTCCATGGTATTCTTCTTAGGCAGATAACCCACCGTAACTTTTGAGAACTGAGAATCCCATAACACTCGGCAGCCGAGAAGCTCTGCAACTTCGCGCAGCGGAATATACATTCTTGAATTTATCTTTTCGGGCGCAGCCGATACAGTCTCTTGATTATCCTTATATTTAATTATATTGCTTCCAACGCTGACTGACAACGAATCCCCATAGTTCTTAATTGTCAGTGTATCGCTGCTCAAACTGTATGACAAATCGGTCTCAAAGAACTTCAAAAACTCTTCTGCGCTTACAAGCACTCTTTTATTCCGCACAGAAATCATCTCAGCCGATATACAGGTATCGCCTATGTATACCGAAATATCCTTCGGCAGAATAAAAACATCTCCCGAAATCAAAATTCCTGCAAAACACATAATAATAGTAAATACAAACACGATAACCGGTATTTTCTTAGTTAAACTTTTCAAATATTACTCCCCTCTTTTAAAACACCAATTAACATACAGAAGAAATTATACCATATAGGGAATTATTATGCAATACGTCGAATAAAAATTTTTTTGGTATATTATAAAAATGCTCATAAACTGCATAAAAATCACCACGTCTTTTCGTCAAAATTTACGATATTATTACATATCCAAAAAATGCTTGCTTTTTTCTTTTAAGTGTCTTAAAATACTAAGTTGAACGGTTATAATACTTATGAAGGAGATATTATCTTATGAAAGTTTTGATGGCGACAATGAAATTAGACATCGGCGGAGCGGAAACTCATATTGTTGAACTGTCCAAGGCGCTTAAACGCCGCGGAATGGACGTATATGTCGCGTCCGCCGGCGGAGCTTATGAGAAGGAACTGAACGAAGCCGGAATTGGGCACGTTTATGTTCCGATGTCTGACAAGAATCCAAAAGATGTCTATACCGCCTACAGAACTTTAAAGAATTTTATTATAGAAAACAAAATTGATGTTGTTCACGGACACGCGAGAATTCCGTGCTTTATTTTAAATTTAATCAGAAAATCGGTTAACTTCAGATTTGTAACCACGGCACACTGGGTTTTTAGTCTTAAATTCCCGTATAAGTATATTACAAAATGGGGAGACCGCTCTCTTTCTGTCAGTGATGATATAAAAAAGTATCTCATCGACAACTATGGTATAAAGCCCGGCAATATTCGTGTAACCATTAATGGTATAGACACACAAAAATTTTCAAAAAACACCGATTATACAGATATCGCGAAAGAATTTGACCTTTCAGACAATAAACGCCGTATTGTGTATGTCAGCCGTATGGATGCTGACAGAAGCCTTGCCGCACATAAGCTCATTGAAATCGCACCTGAGCTGGACAAACAAATCGATAACCTTGAAATCCTGATTGTCGGAGGCGGAAACGATTTCGATAGTGTGCGAAGCAAAGCTGATGCCATAAACGATAGCCTCAGAAAACCGCTAATTAAATACACCGGAAGCCGCACTGATATAAACAAGTTTGTGGCAAGCGGTGAAATCTTTGTCGGAGTAAGCCGCGCTGCTCTTGAAGCAATGGCTGCCGAGAAGCCGTCTATCATTGCCGGAAACGAAGGATACATAGGTATCTTTGACAAAGATAAGCTGGACGTATCAATCAACACTAACTTCTGCTGCCGCGGATGCGGTCAGGTCAGTTCCCAAGTACTGAAACAGGATATTATTAAGCTCATGAGCCTTAATAAAGAACATCGTGATGAGCTCGGTGCATATTCTAAAAGCATAATTGAAGAATACTATTCTATAGACACAATGGCTGATGATGCCATGAAGATGTATGTAAGCGTTATAAAAAATGAAGGTATAAATGATGTAACCAATGACGAATTTGATACAATTGATGAATACCTTACACCGATTTATTCAAAGCAGAGATATGATGTTATGATTTCGGGATACTACGGTTTTGACAACAGCGGTGATGATTCGATTCTTAAAGCAATTGTCAGTAACCTTAAAGAGCTGAAACCTGATATAAATATTCTGGCGCTGTCTAACAACCCTGTTCAGACAAACTCAGTTTACGGTGTAGACTCTATACACAGGTTTGACTTTATT
>CAOKIL010000120.1 GCA_948468535.1 uncultured Eubacteriales bacterium | reverse complement strand
TCTTACCGCTGTTCTTAGAGATAGTTTAAAGCTCTATAATCATTTAATTACTCAGACAAGTGCAGTTGCCAAGGCGCGTTTCGAAGCTCTCAAACAAGGTGAGAACTTTCACTCACTGGATGCTTCACTTAAAGAAAATACATATACTGATATAAGCCGTACACAGAATACTATTTACCAGCGCTTATGCTATAGTAAACCCTCTGGCACAGTTCTTAATGTCAGAAAATCAATGTGGATTCATCCAACTATTAATCGAGCTGTCAGTGTAAGAGAAGCAGCTCGGCTTCAAACATTTCCTGATTCTTTTGTTTTTTGTGGGACAAAAGATTCTCAGTATCAGCAAGTAGGAAACGCTGTCCCTCCTATGCTTGCAAAGGCAATAGCTGAACAGCTTGCAACTTATTTAAATGGTGATGATAATGGCTGATAATCATAGCAAGGAAGTCCGTAGTATGAATATGTCTCACATAAAAAGCAAGGATACTAAACCCGAAATAGCAGTAAGAAGTTTTTTGCACAGCAAAGGTTTCAGGTTCAGAAAAAACGACAAGCGTTATCCTGGTAAACCAGATATTATTATGCCTAAATATAAAACAGCGGTTTATATCAACGGCTGCTTCTGGCATATGCACGACTGCAAAAATTTTGTTTGGCCTAAATCTAATACTGATTATTGGACAAATAAACTAATGAATAACAAAAGTCGTGATCTTAAATATTATAATGAAATGAAAGCGAAAGGTTGGAAAGTTATTGTTGTTTGGGAATGTGAAATTAATGAAGATAGACTCAATCAATTAATAAATGAAATTAAAGGAGAATAGCAGTGGCTTTGATAACAAAAGATAATATAAAAAAGATTGATAAAGAGAGAAATAGTGTGCACGGCAAAGTTAGGGCAACATATACTGTGTTCACCAGCGGAGGGGAAAAATATTTTCAGATTGATACATATGGAAGTACAACAAGAGAGATGAAGAATAAGATAAGCCAGTCAATACAGTTTGATAAGGTCATGGCACAAGAACTGATAAAATTTATGAAAGATACATTTGATATCATTTAATTATGGGCTATCTGAAAAGTCGCAATTTGCACAATTTTTACTAACTGCAGGCGCTTTCTGCGTTAAAAATGCTCGAAATCCCCCCGTATTTCTCTGCTTTTTTCCTTGAAATCGCCACGCATTTAGCGAAATTGTACAAAATTGCTTGGTTTTCAGATACGCCCTAAAAGAAATTATATCAAGAGTGTGAAATTATTATCGCCACTTAATACACAATCTCAAATTGTCAATTGGAGCGTGTTGTCAGATATATTTTGAATAATATCGGCAATACATTTTCTGCCCAATCGATTTCCTAATATTTTAAACAGAGCCTCGCGCAATGGATAACGAAATTGGTATAGGTTATTTTGAAAAGTTAGAAAGGGTAGGCATCTGCCTTGCTGCTGTTAACGCTATGACATGCATGACAAGGAAATCTTGAAAACACAGGATAATTTCATGCAATGAATGTTGCACTTAGATACAATGCGATTGGTTACAACAACGATAGAGTTGTAACCAATCCTTGAGTATGTTGTATATTTAGATTCTTGCTGTAGGAAATATAATGTAAATGTTTGCAAAACCTGTGATGGCAAAATTAATTTTTTAGCAGTAGGGTAATATGAAAAAATATATGTTAAGGTTACCCAGCGTATTAAAATCAAAGGAACTGAACGCAGAAAATGTCAAAGGTTTTTGGAAATACGTGACAACTATCCCCAATATGTACTTCACACTAATGAATTTGCAGGCGGGAATTATGAAAGAATAAAAACCACGCATATTGCATATTTTCTTTTAAGTGATGAGTATTAACCGAGATGCAGTGCAAGATGCGTACCCCACCACAAACTTAACCGTCCAAAACAACATAAAAACAGGAGAGAAAATGCCAAAAAACCTACTAAACGAAGAAGAAATCACCCTCAAAAAATTACGAGAGCAATTTCAAAACAACGACTTTACCAAAACTGCTCTAAAACCTTATTCCGAATATACTTTAGAAGAAATTGAGTTTCACAACGAAATCCGTTCCTACGTTCATTCGAGTTGGAGAAAACTGCTTAAAGGTTTTGGTATTAAAAACCCAGAATAATGTTTTTCTAAGAATTATCCTCCCGAATTGGTTTGAGAATACCTCGAAAGATTGATTGCGGACATAATTATTAGCATAGAACATGATGAAAAAGCCTTTGAAAATATAGTAAAAACATTTGTCATTCCTATTCTTGCGCAAGAAAATTGTGACGAACTGGCTGACTGGTATTTATACAATACTGTCAATGCACTTATGCAAACTGTTGATATTAAAGGACTTGCAGAAGTATCAAAGGGCTACTCCTGTGATAAAGATTTCAGCAAATCCACAAACATCAATTATCCTAAAATAGATCATGATAAAAAGTGGAATCATTCCCGCAGCAAAATTAAAATAGAATCATTAGACGAATTGCTGGAAAATGATGAGGAAGACATCGCACAGCAGGAATTGGACATAGAGTTGGTGGCTATAACTAATATTACCCTAAAGGAAATAACTGAAAATGCCAATGAGCAGGAAAAACAAATACTTAAATTGTTATCAGTGGGTCATGCTCAAGGCGAAATTGCGAAATAACTTGGTATTTCACAAAGTACAGTTTCAAAAAAGCTGGCAAAAATCAGAAATACATATAAAACATAGATGTGATTTTATCTAATCACGATTTAGCAATATTGCTAACTTGTGAAAATTGCCGATATACAATATTATATTTTGTGCGATCATACAAAAAATAAAAATTTCTTTCCAACATGGAATAATTTCTCTTTCTTGTGTCGGTAAGTATATAGAGGGCAATCCCGTCGATCATCGGCGGGACTTTTGTTTTCTCAAATTTTTATTGACAGGAGGACAACTTATTGGACGAATTGAAAACAGTAAACTGCGAACAACTTATGACCACACCGCTAAAACCCATTGAGTTTTGTGTAGATGGAATGATCTCAACAGGCTTATTTATTTTGGCGGGCGCACCGAAAATAGGAAAATCGTGGTTGGCACTGGATATGGTGCTGAGTATTGCGAAAGGGGAAAAGGTACTCAATTGGGAAACCAAGTGCGGCACTGCTCTTTACTTATGCTTGGAGGACAGCTACACAAGAATCCAAAACCGATTGTTTGATCTGACAAGCGAACCCAATGAAAACCTTTATTTTGCTATCATGTCAGGATCGCTTGGTGGCATTCTCGAAAAACAAATCGAAAATTTCAAATCACAGCATTCCAATCTGAAAATAGTCATTATCGACACCTTACAGAAAATTCGTTCGGGCGATGATGCAAACTACGCTTCAGATTACAGGGAACTGTCTGCACTGAAAAATCTTGCCGACAAGCTAAAAATAGCGATTCTATTGGTACATCACACTCGAAAATACCGTGACAATGATCCGTTCAATATGATTTCGGGAACGACAGGTATCAGCGGCTGCGTTGACGGAAGTATGGTAATGATTGAAAAACAACGCGGCAGCAGCGAAGCTGTTCTGCACTGCGTCGGTCGTGACATTGAAAATCTTGAATTACAT
>CAOKIL010000119.1 GCA_948468535.1 uncultured Eubacteriales bacterium | reverse complement strand
AAGTTTTGGAGTTCGTATACGGTACGATAAACTTCTTAAATCCGAGCTTTTCAGCTTCTACAATGCGGCTCTCAAGAAAACTGCACGAACGTATTTCGCCGGTCAAACCTACTTCGCCGATAGCTACAACGTCTTCTGCAATCGGCTTATTCTTAAATCCTGACGCGATAGCAAGAATGACTCCGAGGTCAACCGCGGGCTCAACCATTCTCAGGCCGCCGACAACATTGATATAAGTATCGTATGAAGATATGTGCAGACCGGCGCGTTTTTCAAGAACGGCCATAAGCATAAGCGAACGGTTAAAGTCAATGCCTGTTGACATACGCCGAGGATTTCCGAACGCAGTGGGAGTGGCGAGCGCCTGAATTTCTGCAAGCACCGGGCGCGTACCTTCCATTGTACATACTATACACGAGCCAGGAACGCCGACAGGTCTGCCTGAGAGCATTGCCAGTGACGGATTTTTTATTTCAGTCAAGCCGTCTGAATTCATTTCAAACACGCCTATTTCGTTTGTGGAACCGAATCTGTTTTTTATAGCGCGGATAATTCTGTATGAGCGGTGCTGTTCTCCTTCAAAGTATAATACAGAGTCAACTATATGTTCAAGCACCTTAGGACCTGCGATGGAACCCTCTTTGGTAACATGACCGACTAAGAAGGTTGCGATTGAATAACTTTTTGCAACGCGCATAAGCATAGCAGCAACATCACGAATCTGTGCAACACTGCCGGGAGCTGAGTTAAGGTTTGGATTAAACATGGTTTGAACCGAATCAACAATCAGCAGATCGGGCTTTTCGGTTGAGATACGGTGAATTATATTCTCTGTATTGGTCTCGGAATAAATCCTGAGATTTTCAGTATTAACATTAAGCCTGTCTGCACGAAGTTTTATCTGCTTTAGAGATTCCTCGCCGGATACGTAAAGTATCTTTTTAGTTTGACCTATATGTTGGCATATCTGAAGCAAAATTGTTGACTTTCCGATACCGGGATCACCGCCGAGAAGTACGAGCGAACCGGCAACAATTCCGCCTCCGAGAACACGATCAAATTCAGTAAGTCCTGTGCTTGTACGGACTTCATCCGTAGTAGAAATATCACCGAGAGCTGTAGGCACTGAAGCATCACTCATATTTTCGAGCGATCTTACAGCCGATGATCTTAGTCCGCTTTTTGACGAGTGTGTCTGTTTACCTGTAATGACTTCTTCTTCAACAAGAGAATTCCATGAGCCGCATGCAGTACACTTACCCATCCATCGGGGAAATTCATTTCCGCACTCACCGCAGACGAACACCGTTTTAGTTTTCATATATCGCATCCTCCGTAATCATAAATCCATAACTAAATAAATATAATTTAAAGTTCAGGTAATAAACTTTATACCAATATAAATATAACATAAAACCAAAAATTTGTCTATTAAAAATATCTACAAAATTATTGTGTGAGTGTGTCGAGAAAAATTGTTAGAAAAATGTAATAATTTGATACTTGATATTTATTAGGTGTTGTTATATAATTCGTTATATATGAGGGGTGAGGCTTTTGCATACTTATGTTGTGGGAATCATTATCGATTGTCCGGAGCTCATCCTCTTTTTTATTGGGTTGTATTACGTCATTGTAGGCGTTTTTGCTTTTGCAAAAAAGACAGATATCCCGGATATTGATGCAAGACTGAGGCGTTTTGCCGTTATTGTTCCGGCGCATAATGAAGGCGCAGTCATAAGCCAGCTTTTAAAGAGTATCTCATATCAGCGGTACCCAAGAAGCAAAATTGATGTTTTTGTGGTTGCTGACAGATGCACTGATAATACTGCCCGAATTGCCGTGTCATACGGTGCGGCGGTTTTAGAAAAGAACACTCAAACCTACGGCAAAGCAAAGGCTGTTGAATACGCGATTAATCATATTTTATCGCTTGATACATCATATGACAGTGTTATGGTTTTTGATGCGGATAATGTGCCGGAAGAGAATTGTATTTTCAGAATAAACGATATGTTAAACTGCGGTTACAGAGTGGTTCAGTGTCGTGTAGATGCAAAAAATCCGAACGAGAACTGGCTGACTGCCGCGTACTCGGTTTGGCATATACTTGAATCCAGGTTCGGTAAGCTCGGCTGTCATAATCTCGGTATGGGCTGTAAGCTGTCGGGGACGGGATTTGCGATAAATATGGATGTTCTCAGAGAATGTCCGTGGGACTGTGATTCAATGGCAGAGGATTTGGAGTATACGATGAAGCTCGGTCTGAAAGGAATCAAGCCCGGATTTGCCGCGAAAGCTGTAGTGTATGATGAGAAACCGGCGAGTTTTAAAACATCTGTTATGCAGAGATGCCGTTGGGCTCAGGGAATTGTAGATGTACAGGGCAGGTATGGATATACCTTGCTTCGGCACGGAAAATTTGGTCTTTGGCTTAGCTTATACGGAGATTTTTTAGGACAGTTCACATATGCTATATTTCTTTTGATAAGCATATTTTCAACTGTATCTATAATATTTGATTACAGCTTTGCACTGTGTGAATTATGGGTTCAGCCTGTTTCATATATAGCGCTGAATGTATACTTGGGTTTGGGTGCGCTGTGCGGATTTGCAGGATTGGTTATTGATAAAAAATTAAACAGGTACACGATTTTAAACCTGTTTGGATTGATGTTATATATGTTGAGCTGGATTCCCATAGGTATTGCCGGGGCTTTCAGACATAACAAAAAAGAATGGTATCACACCGAACATACAGGCTCTTTGTAAATTTGAGTTCGGTGATTTGATTTGAATTTGGAGGTATAACAAATGTGCGGAATAGTTGGATATGTTGGTGAAAAGCAAGCGGCTCCCATACTGCTTGACGGTTTGTCAAAGCTCGAATACAGAGGATATGACTCAGCAGGTGTGGCTGTTATGACCGATTGCTGTGAAACTGATGTTCATAAAATAGAGGTTAAAAAGAAGAAGGGCCGTCTTGAAATGTTAAGCGAGCTGATTGACGGCGGAAAATCCATACACGGTACAATGGGTATAGGTCATACACGCTGGGCAACCCACGGCGAACCGTCAGACACAAATTCACATCCGCACCTCAGCAGAAGCGGCAGGTTTGCGGTTGTACACAACGGTATTATTGAAAATTATCTCGGACTGCGTGAGTATCTGACAAAAAAAGGCTTTGAGTTTATTTCTGAAACAGATACTGAGGTTATCGCGCATTTGTTTGAGTATTACTATAACGGTGATATTATAGATACAATGATCAAGGTTATCGGCAGGGTTGACGGTTCGTACGCACTCGGCGTCATTTGTGCTGATAATCCGGATTCGTTCATTGCTGTCAGAAAGGAAAGTCCTCTGATTGTTGGTCTCGGCGAAGGCGAGAACTTTATCGCGTCTGATATCCCCGCAATCCTGAAGCACACAAAAGATGTTTACTTCCTTGAAAATAATGAGATAGTTGTTCTGCGTAAAGATGATGTAAAGATATACAACACAGACCGCGAGGAGATAACAAAGGAATCATTCACGGTTGACTGGGATATTTCAGCGGCTGAAAAAGGCGGCTACGAGCATTTTATGTTTAAGGAAATCATGGAACAGCCGCGCGCTGTTGCGGATACGATAAGTCCGAGAATTAAAGACGGCAGGGTTACGCTTGACGATA
>CAOKIL010000118.1 GCA_948468535.1 uncultured Eubacteriales bacterium | reverse complement strand
GTAAAACAAAAATCAGCAAACCGCGTAGTTATGCGGTTTGCTGACTAAGTCGCTGGTGACCCGTACGGGAATTGAAAATCCCCCAGCGTATTTTGTAACTTTTCCTAATTTGCGAAAAAGCACGTATTTACGCCATTTGAAAGGATTTTTACTTATCATGTTTGTTCTAACTTTTCTTAAATTTTCGTAACGATAAAGAACAAATAAAGAACAAACATTGTGGCATATCTCTATAAAATATTATATTTAAAAAATAAAACTTGGTTGCTACACACTTATATAACAACCAAGTTTCTGTTATTATTCAATATTCACAACGAGTAAGGCAGCATAAAAATTTTCTCCGTCTTCTATAGCAATTATTCCTTCATCAACCACATATAGTTTTGCTCCCTCTTGTAAAAAGTTTGAAGAGAGATTATCTGTTGGTATATGCATTGAATCAATACTAATTAGAACTTCTCCTATGTTTTCAGCATCTTTTATATATTCGTATGCTTCAGTTTCGGATAACCATTTTTCAAAAGTATACTGCACAGTTAAAAGATATGGACATGAATTATCATCAAGTAAATCAACATTGTCATCAGAACTTTCGATACAGCTAGATGTTAAAATACATATTATACATATTACAAAAAATATAATCTTTTTCATGATTTATAAATTGTCCTTGTCCATTTTGTATAAGTTCTGGTATTAGAAGCAACATATGTAAAATTACTTCCGTCAAGCATGACGTTGTATGGAACTTCTACGCTTACTCTACCCACATTTGGATCAACTATGTAATAATAGGCGTACATTGATGGGGTATTTAATACTGTAATTCCAGATAATGAAACTCCATGAGAATGTGCAATACCAGAGGAATCTGTTCTTCTTAATGACATATTAATTGGACGATAATTACTTAATAAACCATATACTTGATTATAATTTGTTGCTGATTCATTTATTGTAACATCAATTCCACAAAGATTGTACGCACGTTCATACCATGTTGAATTTCCTGAAGGTGTTCCAGTGTAACTATTTGCACATAAATTGTAAATATCTTTAGCTGTATAGTTTGTTTTGTTCATATAATTTACATTTTGCGCAACAACAGCAGCCCAACAAATTCCGACACCATTTACACTTGAATTGGATACACGATTTACATCAAGCTGTTGATTTAATATTACAGAGCGAGTATTATAGTTCACAATGTCTAAAACATTTTCTGTATCATCAATTATTTTCAGCGGGAGTGTAGTATAAGATGAACGTTGATTTTCAGATACACCTTCACCTTTTGAATCAATCAGAATTTTTTTGTGTTGCCGTCAAACAAAAACAAACTCTCGTCAATAATATTAAGAGAAATAGGGGTAGCATTGGTGTATGCTGAATTTAATTCATCATAGTTAATCAACATAAATGATGATGCAAATTCACCATTTACCTTATCAACAGTCATCATTCCAACCAAGCTATTGTTACTAATTGCAAAGTAAATGGTTTTGTTGTTTGAAGTATCGTCAAGATTATTTAGTGTTACAGGGGTACTAATAGAAATATCACTTGATTTTTCGATATTCTCCAAACTTATGTATCTCGACATTGCATTAAATGCATATTCGTCTTTTGTTTCGATGTTTGCCTGTGCTTCGCCAATATTATTTTCATCAGCTGAGACACTTGTCGCAAAAAGGAAAAAACACATAACAGTGCTTATTATAGCACTTAAAAGCTTCTTTAGTTTCATAATAACAAATCCTTTCAGCTTTTAAACGTTAAACTTTTTTACTTACGTCCCCACTAAATTATAACTTCCTTACTTGTCTTCACAACAGGCTCTGACTTACTGCCGCTGTAAACAGTACCAACTGTTCTCACCCGATAAGTCCCGCTGCCAAGATTGTCCTTGCTGTTGCTCATTGTAAGCGAGTTCCCATTAACGGAATCGCTCCAGCTGTCGACAATTTCCCACCTGTCGCCGTTTTTCTTTTCAAGATACTGCATTGCGTAAATTTTTGTAACTGTGCTGTCACCTGTTATTTTACTTTCACAGTATGCAGTATTTCCCGAAATTACCAACGTGCTTTTAACAGAATATGTATACAGATAATAAGGAGAAACCGTATTTTCTCCGTCATATGCATAAACAGAAATTCCTGTTGAAAACAACACAGAAAGAGCCAGCAAAATTGCGATTATTGATTTCTTCATAAGGCTTCACCCCCTTTCACCTTATATAACCGTTTGAAAGAGAATGAAATTACACTTTTCAGCAAAATTTTCTAATTATTCTACTTTTTGCACAGAATTTGCTATGTCAATTAGTTGATTTTTGCTAAATTTATAATCGACATCACATGATACAAGTATAGATAGAACATAATCACCGTTGTCCCATGTTAATATTTTTCCGTTTTGGTTATACATATCAACATAAAAACCCTCGCAGCCGTTTATATAAATTGTTTCTATATCATATCCCTCTGTATTTATAGCTATATCATAATATTCTTTTATGTACTGTGTAAAATAAATGGTACAATTTTCATTTTCGTAAGTGTATTCACGCTCTGAAATAAATTCTCTGATGTCAACATTTTCATAATCCGACATATCCGTCGTGATTTCGTATTTATCGGTAAAGTCAAGCGGAGCGTCCATATCTTCAACAGACTGCACAACAGAATGCGTATCAAAAATATTCATAAAGAAATTTATAAATGCCTCTCTAACCGCGCTGACGCTCATAGCCATAATAAATATCGCCAACAATGCCGCTGTTACGGCAATAAGCAAATTTTTAGGTGTTATTTTGATTTTTTTATGGCTCTTGCCCATTAAAATATCCATTTTGCGTTCAAATTCACGGGAAAACTTATGCGGCGTATTATCTATCAATGCCTCGTCTATATAATTTTCGCCATATTCCTTAATAACCGAGGTTAGGTATTGCTCAAATTCAAGGTCGGTCATCTCCGTATTCCTCCATAATCAATTTTTTTAATTTTTCTTTAGCGCGGAAAAAACGAATTGAAACGTGTTCGGGATTAATATTCAAAGACTGTGCAACTTCCTCATTGCTGCAATCATAGAACAATTTCAGCATTAAAATGTCGGAATATTTATCGTCCATATTTGAAATTATTTCAAAGACTCGTTCCCGTTCAAGCCGATTTTCAATCAGTTCAGGCAAATCAAGAGTATCCGTATCGTCCAACTCGTCTATGGGGACGATTTTTTTGTTTTGATTATAAAAATCTATAGCAGCGCCCCTTACTAATATAACCAAATAATTGCGCGTTTCCTTACACTTTATTTCATTAACTTTTTCTAAATTTTTTGTTAACTTCAAAAAAGCATTATGTACAGCGTCCTCGGCAAGGTATTTGTCCTTTAGGATACCATATGCGTGGTTATACATTGTGCTTCTGTATTCCTTGTACAGCACCTCAAATTTACTTTCTTCCTCTGGATTGTCAAGCATTGCAAGATAAATTCCGAGCATAGTGACCGTCCTTTCATGAAAATTCCGTTAATATAACTATACTCTAAATCGTGGAAAATTGCAAGCAGGTCTACAAAAATGAGGCAATATTAAATAATAATTTATCATATAACTTGTGCAATGATACAAACTTTGTTATCAATGCACACGTTTTTTCTTGTTTTGCGGGAAAAGGGTCTGAAAAATGTCCTTTATTTATGGAAGGAGGTTGTATATTACAAAAGATTACATTACAAAACAACATAATTTATGCAAATATCTAAACTTATTAAAATTGCCCCGCCAAAATCGCTT
>CAOKIL010000117.1 GCA_948468535.1 uncultured Eubacteriales bacterium | reverse complement strand
TGAAGATATTGAAGCCGCAAAAAAATGTTATTATGAAAGCGATTATGACGCCTTTGTTTTTTCCGACGCCTACTGGTTTGATCCGATTTTTAAGGGAAAGTATCCGGATTGGGTCTACCGTTTTGAGGAGGTAAACAAGCCTGTTATAACGGACGAAGATTTAATGCTTATCAATCAGCCTATTGATTTTCTCGGGCTGAACATTTATAACGGCAAATATGTTGACTCAAAAAAAGGAATTTTAAAAAATCCTCAGGGTTTTCCACGCACTGCCATAGGGTGGCCTATCACTCCCGAAGCGCTTTACTGGGGACCGAGATATATGTATGAGCGTTACGGCAAACCGATCATTATTACCGAGAACGGAATGGCATGTCATGATACAGTTTCTGTTGACGGCAAAGTGCATGATGAAAACCGCATTGATTACCTCCGCCGCTATCTTCGTGAATATAAGCGTGCCGCCGATGACGGAATAGAATTGAACGGTTATTATGTATGGTCGCTTACGGACAACTTTGAATGGGGACATGGGTATAACCAGCGCTTTGGATTGACATATATAGATTATGACACTCAAAAAAGGACAATAAAAGATTCCGGAATGTTTATAAAAGAAATAATTAAATTTAACGGTGAAAGCCTTTGACGGTAGTATCATAAACTATAACCGATTTTAAACCCAAACCGCATTAAAATGTAAAAATTACGGTCAAAAAGAAAAAATTAATACAAAGCATTTAACAAAGACAGCCCCTCAGAATTTTTGAGGGGCTTCAGTTTGTAGAAAAATTAAAGCAACACAATGCTTACAAGTAAATTTTTTTGACCCGCCTGACGCAATTTGCTCTGTTTCCGTGATAAATCGAATCAAACGGGTCATTGTTAAAAATATTGACAAAATGGTTTTAGAAAGTTTCTGAAAACCCGAAAGTTTTACAAAAATGATAAAATGTTAGAAAGACTTGATTAGAAAAGTTGCACCAAAAGATATGAGACAAACGATGAATAATTAAAGCATAGCATTGAAAAGCAGGTTAAAATTTTAATCGCATAAAGCAAAAAATAGTCGGATTAAAATTTATTTGCTTACAATATATGTAATTACATCATTTTTCTGCGATCAACTCACCCTTTTTTAGCCGAAGCACAACATCTGCCTGCTTAGCAAGATCATTAGAATGTGTTACGATTATCACGCATTTGTTCATCTGATGTGCACATTCTTTCAGAATGTTAGTAATTTCAACCGCGGTATCTTCATCAAGATTTCCCGTCGGTTCATCAGCAAGGATAACGCTTGCGTCGGAAGCCAAAGCACGGGCGATTGCTACTCGCTGTTGCTGTCCGCCGGAGAGCTTCAGCACATTTCGTTTTGCTTCTTCCTTGGTAAGTCCTAAACGCTCCAATATAGGCAGCGGCTGTAATTTGGAAGTCAAAGCCACATTTTCGACAGGTGTCATATAATCAATTAGATTGTAGCTTTGAAAAATGAAAGCCACATTATTTTGACGATGCCATGCAAGTCCCTTTTTCTCAATATCTTCTCCTAAAAACAGCACCTTACCGTCAGACGGGCTATCCAATCCTCCCAACAGAGAAAGCAAAGTAGTTTTACCGCATCCGGACGGACCGAGAATTGCATAGATTTTTCCCACGTCAAATTCGGCAGATAAATCCTTAAGAACAATTCTGTCCCTATCATAGGAATATTTCATATTGCAGGTTTTAATTATACTCATTTTGGTGTCCTCCTTAACTCATTTTCGTTAGAATATCTTTTGGTTCTGAGCGAACAACCGTCCACGCTGAAGCGATAACCGATACCGTAATCAGCAAAATGCCAATCACATATAAAGGGAGTAAATATACTGCATCAATCTGCACATCGAGAGCGGCTGTTCCCGTTGTAACTCTGGAAACTAAAAACTCCCCTGCTTTTTCTGCAATCAGACTGCTAAACGGTAATGCTGCCGCAAACGATATAATAGCCACAGCAAAGGTTTCCGTAAAGATTTGCAGAATGATATTCGCTTTGCTTTTTCCAATGGAAAGCAGTATTCCGATTTCCTTTTTGCGTCCTCTTATCCAGATTGTAAGAAGCAGGGTCAGAATAGCAACACTAACAACTGAAATAATGATAATTGTTGTATTCACTAATTCTTGCAGAGACTCTAACGGAGTAGATACAACATCATACTCATCTGTATCAATGGTAAGCTTTAAGGTTTTGCCTTTCAACTCCGGCAAAGCGGAAATTTTATCATAGACATTCTGAATACTAACAGGGTCTTCTACAAAAATGGTCAAGTGCTGATAGAAGTCAACATCGCCTAAATCCTTGAAAATATCCTGCCATCCCGCATAATCTATATAACCCAAATTTGCCGGAATATCGCCAACTGTATATGCATTTCCGGAACTGCCTTCTGTACCGTCAAAAATTCCTACGATTTTAAATTCAGCAATAGAATCTGAATCAAGCGAATACATTTTAATTTTATCACCAACAGACAGCCTATTATAATCGGCAAGTTCTTTTGATATTAAACAGGTATATTTATCGTCATGTGTAATATGTCTGCCATCTACTAATTTATATTTTCCGCTTTGGAACGCTCTGCATTTTTCTGATGACAATGTTACGGTATAACTTGATGATTCACCGTATGGCGTATAGCTTAATTCATATGCGGTAGGCAGGTAATTGAAATTAACACCTGCGCCATAATAAGCCGCTGTTTCCTCGGCATTGTAATCTACAACACCGTCAACCTTTCTGATTGCATCTACAATCTTTTGTGTAATCTGATCACCATTATAAGTATATGCTGTTCCCCACTCATATTGCTGAGCGCTTCCCATGTTTCCGTCCTTGTCAATTTCAAGTATAATCTTTCCGCCGATAGCGGTCCTCACATCTGTTGTTGCTCCCTTAGCTGCATCACGAATGGCAATTCCAGTAAGCATAAAAGTAGAAATAAGCGTCAGTACCAAAAATAATATAATCGTTTTAAACCGTTGCCTTAAACAATACAGTCCGGCTCTCTTTATAAAACCCATTTCAAAATCCTCCTAACTAATTTTTGATAAAATTTCTTTCGGTTTCAGCCGCATAATCATAATAGACGATATAAAAGCCGAAGCAATGATTACTGTTATCTGACACAAGTAAATAAGCGATGTATCCATGACACTTAGCTTCAGATAATTTTCTATTTGAATGCCGCTATTCATACCCATTGTTAATGTTTCATCGTTTAACAGATTAGGCTGCAGCTCGCCAAACAGACTATGCCCCCAAAAACTTGTAACACCAAAAGAAACAATATAGGATAAAATTAGTGCAATTATCGTCACTAACAACACTTCAAACAAAAATCCTGCTATAATTTGCCTTTTGGTAATTCCTGCCGCAAGCAAAATACCTGCTTCCTGCATTCGACCACGCATACGCATTGTCAATAGCAAAGTCAAAAAAGCTGCACTGACAACTGACACAAGAACAAGCAGTATCTTCACCAGGTCACCAATGGAAGTCAACCTATCAGCTATTTTGAAATATTGAAAATCATTAGTACGGATAAAATGTATTGTCCAATCAATGGATTGCAATAACTGAACATTACCAGTGATACTGTCAAGCTTGGCAGGGTCAGTAATATAAAAGCCAACTTCCCCTGTGTAAATGCCTGTTTCACTTTCATTCAGTTCGTTCAGAACATCAAGGCTCGCGTATATCTCATTCGCGGCAATACTCGCTGTTGGTTTATTTGAGTTGCCCCCTATATTCAGTTTATATATTCCTGATACCTCCACTTGAACATAAGCTGTTTTAACAGGAATCTCGTCAA
>CAOKIL010000116.1 GCA_948468535.1 uncultured Eubacteriales bacterium | reverse complement strand
GAAAAATCTATGCATAATTATAACACACATTTTTCTCTCTGCCATTTCTTTAGTTTTACTACTAATATCAAGCCGAAATCCCCCTAAGCCGTCAATTATAATTATGCCAGAAACTATACTTATACAATCAACAAGACAAGGAGAACACATTCCTTGCCTTGCTACCTCCATGTTTGATTATAAGCACGATCATCCTAATTCTGCACATTCACATCATCAATACTAAGAGTGAACGAAATAGTCAGTATACCGTCCCCGACAGAAGCAGAAACACTGCCATCCATTGCTTCAACAAACTGCTTACAGATATAAAGCCCAATTCCTGCACCGTCCGCTGTCCTCGATCTGCTTGCACAGTAGAATTTATCGAACATTTTCTCTGTATCTATCTCATTATCCGATATGGGATTTGATACAGATATATGTACTACTTCATCTGCAGTGAGGGTGAAGTCAAGCCTATCGATGCCATATTTGATACCATTTGATATTAGATTTTGTAAGACTCTTGTGAGCATTTTTCTGTCTGCATGAGCATAGACAGGTTTGCCACTGTCCTCAAAATAGGGCGTAATGCTTTTGGCTTCAAAGTTCGGGAAATTAGCAAGTATCAGTTCGCAGAGCATATCGTTCACATCGACACTTTCCATAACAGGCTCGCAGCCTTTTGAATCAATGATCGACAATTCAAAAAAAACGTTCACAAGGCTACTGCAGTACCTTGCACGTTCAAGTGCGATACTTACGTTTTTCCGCTGTTCTTCATTTTCTGCAAGCTGGAGATATCCCACTACTGCCGTAAGCGGAGTGCGTATGTCGTGAGCAATATCGGCAATTGCCTGTTTTAACTCAGTCTGCTCCCTGCTTATCTCGACTTTCGCCTTATGATCGTTCTCTATCATAAGGTTTATCTTTTTTACGACAGCTTCAAGTTCGTCACCGCCAAGCTGTGTTGTAATAAGAGTAGTATCTTTATCATCTAACTGCTTTGATACCGAGCGAATCCTGCTTTTCAAGGAAAACAGCTTTGCCGCAAAAACGCATACAGCGGCAGAAAGCACAATTATAACAAGTATTTCCACCACTGTATCACCTCCTACTATTTTATCTCGGCTTTTCTGAAAACAAAGTGTGTTGCTGTCAGCGAAATAACTATCACCGCTACCGCAAACACCGCTGACAATGCAAGTGTCCTGTTATCGCTCGTTTGTGCAAGGCTAAAACAGGTCAGCCTGAAAACGCTCTCTCTTATGAAGTTTCTAAGAATATTACAGGACACAAAACTGAAAACAACCGTTACTGCTATTCCCGATGTAACTTTTTTGAGGGCAAAAACAATAAACATAACAATACAGATGTTGGCACATATCTGCAACATTACTACCAGCAGCCAGACAAAATCTGTAACAGAAAATATACTGCTGTCAAACCTATATTTAACAGCAAATCCGAGAACTGTTGCAAAAACATAGGTCAGATGGAGCATCACTGCCATGATAACAGTAGTAATAGTTCTTGCCATGAGCACTGAAAAACGGCTGTATCCTACTTTTATTTCATTATGTATTGTTCGGTTTAGAAAATCATTTCCTGCAAACCAAGCTGCAACAAGTGAAACGATAAACATAAAAGATGTATCACAAATCGAAAAAGAAAACACCGTTGCCGTATCCAGATTTTTGGGAAGTTTAAGTAATCCGAGGAAAAATCCTGCTGCTGCAAGAACAGCTGCCGCAAGATACATGATAATAAATCTTTTTGCTTTATATTTTTCGATCATTAACTGATTATGCATTGCTGTCACCTCCCGTTATGTCCAGAAAGTATTCTTCAAGGCTTTGCTCCGTAACGGAAAATTCCTTAGTTACAATATGATTCTCCATGAGAAGCTTTGCTATGCTCTCTGCCCTGTCAGTATGCGGGAACAGGTGCAATGTCTCATCATCAATGACAGTATATTCCGCATCATGAAACCTATTCTCAATAACGGTTATACATTTCGGCAGTTCGGATGTTTTTATCTTTATGTACTGCCGGCATTTTTCGTCAAGCTCATCATGGGTGAGCGCCTCAATTATCTTCCCCTTGTGGATAATATAATAATCAGTGGCAAGCAGATAAAGCTCATTAAGGATATGACTTGATATGAACAGTGTTACATCATTTTCCTCATTCAGCCTTTTGAGCAGGCTGCGCAATCCGGATATATTTTTAGGATCAAGACCGTTTACCGGCTCATCAAGTATGAGCAGTCTCTGCTTTCCGATAAGAGCCATTGCTATGTTGAGTCTCTGCTTCATGCCCATAGAAAACTTTCTTACCTTCTTATCCTTAACCTCGGCAAGCCCTACCATTCCGAGCAGCTTATCACATATTTCCTTGTCAGGATTGCCGATGAGGATACGCTGTAATTCAAGATTACGGTAAGCGGAGTATTCCTGATAAAGGGCAGGTGCTTCAATGGTGCTTCCGATATGCCGGCGCATTTTCAGAATGTCGGACGGCTCGTTCTTCCCAAACAACGAGAAAGCACCACTTGACGGATAAAGCAACCCCGTCAGAACTCTCATCAGTGTGGTTTTGCCTGCGCCATTCGCACCGATAAATCCGTAGATATGCTTATTTTTGAGACTGATGCTTACATCATCAAGAGCAAGAAAATTGCCGTATTTCACGGATATTCCGTGTGTTTGTAAAATAATATTTTCCATTTTGCAAACCTCCTTTTCTTTCATGCTCTTATGCTAACATATGATGTTTTAAGGATTCTTCACCAAATCTAAAGAAAATCTTAATTTACCAGACGATACCCCATTCCGTAAACAGTTTCAATATATTCCTCAGATGTGAACTTTGCAATCTTCTTTCGCAAATTACTGATGTGTACATTCATCGTGTTGTCATCACCCAAATAGACATCGCCGGAAACGCTTTCATAAAGCCTACGCTTTGAGAATATCCTTTTGGGATTTTTCAACATCAACTCCAGTATCGCATATTCCATAGCCGTGCAGGTTATCTCATTTCCCTTGACATAAGCCCTATTATAACACGGGCATCTAAATATTCCAGACCCAGTTTTTGCATAGAAGTTTCAAATGCCTTCTTAACATTATTATAATCCGCAAGATATAATATAAGATATAAAAAATTAAAGTTATTCACAATTTACCATATTCATTGTAAATTGCAAATAACTTTAATAAAATTTTATGCAAGTCCTCTTTTCTTTAATATTCTCTTTTCAATTACTGAGAATATACACTTATCTATAATTATACCAACTGCAACTATAACTACCATTACAAGCATAACCTGGTTAATATCGGCAAGGTCACGCCCCATTATAAGCGTCTGGCCAAGACCTATTGACGTTGTCATAACCTCACCTGCCATTAATGCCCTCCATGCAAATGACCAGCCCTGTTTTAACCCTGATATAAGCTCAGGCAGGCATGCAGGGAATATTACATTTATATACATCTGTTTCTTAGTTGCGCCCATTGTAAGTGCCGCTTTTGTATAAATTGGCTGTATGTTCTTAATAGCATTGTCAACTGAAATCGCAATACTAAAAGCTGAACCCATAATTACAACAAACAATATGGCATTGGTTGAAAGCCCGAACCAAAGTATTGAGAATGGCACCCAGCATACACTTGGAAGTGTTTGTATACCTAAAACAACAGGTTTAAAGTTCTTCTGGAGATAGTTAAAATGGTTTATCAAAAGCCCTACAAGAATACCTATAATTACAGCTACAACATATCCTGCTATACCACGCATAAGTGAATTAAAAGTTGCCTGGAAAAGAGTCCCATCACTGCATAATTCAACAAACCTTTTAGCAAACCCTGCG
>CAOKIL010000115.1 GCA_948468535.1 uncultured Eubacteriales bacterium | reverse complement strand
ATCTCTTTACGCGTTATACTCCTGCATCGGGAACTATTGATTTGAAGCAGGCAATTTGCGATAAAATCAAGCGTGATACAGGACTTGAATATACAAATGCGAATATTGTTGTCAGCAACGGCGGCAAACATTCTCTTACCAACACCTTTATGTGCATATGCAACCCGGGTGATGAGGTTATTATACCTACGCCGTATTGGGTCAGCTATCCTGAAATGGTTAAGCTTGCAGATGCAGTTCCGGTATATATTGAGACAACCGAAGAAAATGATTTCAAGTTTACTATTGAGCAGCTTAAATCAGCAATAACACCAAAAACCAGAGCTTTGGTACTTAATACACCGAGCAATCCGACTGGTATGGTTTATACAAAACAACAGCTTGAAGAAATTGCAAAAGTATGTGTTGAAAACAATATATATGTTGTATTTGACGAGATTTATGAAAAACTGGTATATGAAGGCGAACATATCAACATTGCCACCCTCGGTGATGATATCAAAGATTTAACTATTATCGTAAACGGCATGGCAAAGGCATACTGTATGACCGGCTGGAGAATAGGATTTATTGCAGCAAATGAGAAAATCGCAAAAGCTGCTTCAAGCATTCAAAGTCACTCAACATCAAACCCATGCTCAATTGCACAGTTTGCATCTGTGGAAGCGTTAAACGGTGACCAGCGTATCATTGATGAAATGAAAAAGGAATATAAATCACGCCGTGACTATATGGTGAAGCGTATTAATTCAATTAACGGTCTAAGCTGTCTTAATCCGCACGGTGCGTTTTATATATTTATGAACGTGAAACAAGTTCTTGGCAAAGAACATTACGGTCAAATGATAAATACAGCAAGTGAGCTGTGTACCGACATTCTTGACAGAGCGCTTGTTGCCATGGTTCCGAGTGAAGGATTCGGAATTGACGGATATGTCAGACTGTCATATGCTACTTCGCTTGAAAGCATAACCACCGGTCTTGACAGAATAGAAAGCTACTTAAAGGGCGAATGTTCTGAAATCAAATTTGTTGATAATGAGAACTAATTTTATTATACTAATTGCGAAAGGAAAAATTTTATGAGCAAAAACGTCTATGAAAGCCCCTTAAATTCCAGATATGCCAGCGATGAAATGAAGTATATATTTTCGCCTGACAAAAAGTTCAAGACTTGGCGTAAACTCTGGGTTGCCCTCGCAGAATCTGAAATGGAACTTGGTCTTAATGTAACTCAGGAGCAAGTCGATGAACTCAAAAAACATATGGATGACATAAACTATGAAGTCGCTCAGGCACGCGAAAAAGAAGTACGTCACGATGTTATGTCACACGTCTATGCGTACGGGCAGCAGTGTCCTAAAGCAAAAGGTATTATTCATCTCGGAGCAACGTCATGTTATGTCGGCGATAATACCGACTTAATCATTATGAATGAAGCCCTTGAGCTTATCAGAAAAAAAGTTTTGAAGGTTATTTCATTGCTTAAGGATTTTGCACTCAAATATAAAGATTTACCTACTCTTGGATTCACACATTTTCAGGCGGCGCAGCTTACAACAGTCGGCAAAAGAGCCTCTCTGTGGATTTGGGAACTTCTTATGGACCTTGAAAATATTGACTTTCAATTAAGGCGTAAGTCACTGCTTGGCTGTAAAGGTACTACCGGAACGCAGGCAAGCTTTATGGAGCTGTTTGACAATGATATAGAAAAGGTAAAGATGCTCGATAAAAAAATTTGCGAGAAAATGGGATATAGTAAGTTCTATCCTGTATCAGGTCAAACTTATTCAAGAAAAATTGACTACCATATGCTTGCAGTTCTAAGCAATATTGCTCAGAGTGCGTATAAGTTTGCCAACGATATAAGACTTCTTCAACACCTTAAAGAAATTGAGGAACCTTTTGAAAAATCTCAAATAGGTTCATCGGCTATGGCATACAAGCGCAATCCTATGCGAAGCGAACGTATTTGTTCACTTGCAAGATACGTCATAGTAGACGCTGTTAACCCGGCTATTACCTCTTCTAGCCAATGGTTTGAAAGAACTCTTGATGACTCCGCAAATAAGCGTATCAGCGTTGCCGAGGCATTCCTGACAGTTGATGCAATACTTAATATTTATATGAACGTAGCATCAGGGCTTGTTGTATATCCGAAAGTTATTGAAAAGCGTATCATGTCTGAACTTCCGTTCATGGCTACAGAGAATATTATGATGGACGCTGTAAAAAACGGCGGTGACAGACAGGAACTTCACGAGCTTATTCGCAAACATTCAATGGATGCCGGACGTGTAGTTAAGGAACAAGGCAGCGATAACGACTTAATCGACCGAATCGTTGCAGACCCTGCATTCAACCTGACGCATGAAGAAATCGACAAAATATTAAAGCCTGAAAACTTTATCGGCCGTTGCGTAAGTCAGGTTGAAGAATTTATATCAGACTATGTTGAGTCGGTACTAGGCGATAACGATATTGCTGACGAGGTTGAGCTCACTGTTTAATTTAAAAAATTCGGGTTGCCGCTAAAATCGGCAGCCCGTTTTGTGGATTTACTTATTTAACTGATTTTAGGAGATGATTTTATGAAAATTGGATTCATAGGCGGCGGAAATATGGGAACCGCACTCATGTCAGGCTTTATTTCATCCGGAAAGTTTAAAGCTGAAGATATTTTGGTCTATGATAACTTTGAGCCTAAGCTCGAAGAGCTAAAGAACAATCTTGGTATTATACCCAAAAACAGCTCGGCTGAACTTGAAGCCGAATCAGATATTGTTATACTCGCGGTTAAACCTAATATTATACCGTTTGTTTTAAAAGACCTGAAAAGTGATAGTGAAAAACTTTATATTTCTATTGCTGCAGGAATAACACTTGATGCACTATCAACTGCTCTGGGTGCTGACAAAAAGATTGTAAGAGTAATGCCCAACACTCCTGCATTGGTTGGATGTGGTATGACTGTTATTTCTCCTAACAATAATATTTCACCTGCTGAAAATCAACTTGTTGAAGATTTATTCAATAGTGTAGGCGAAACCGTATTCCTGGGAGAGAATTATATGAACGCCGCTATCGCTCTGCACAGCAGCAGCCCGGCATATATATATATGCTGATAGATGCAATGGCTGACAGCGGAGTGAAATACGGCATACCTAAAATTGTTGCGCTAAAACTCGCTGCTAAAGCGGTTGAAGGCAGTGCAAAAATGGTACTTGAAAGCAGTGAACATCCTATGCAGCTTAAAGACAACGTTTGTTCTCCGGGCGGAACCACTATCGCCGCAGTTTGTGATCTTGAAAACAACGGCTTCCGTTCTTCTGTACAAAAAGCCATTGATGCCTGTGTAGACAAGGCAGAATTAATGAGTAAATAGAACAAAAGAGTCTGCTTATACAAGCGGACTCTTTTGTTTATTATAATCTCCTGTTATAATTAAATCTTTTATCTTCTTCTGTAATAGTTCTAACAACTCGGCAAGGATTTCCAACAGCCACAACATTATCAGGTATATCCTTTGTTACAATACTTCCGCTGCCTATTACAACATTGCTTCCTATTGTAACGCCCGGCATAACCTTTACACCGCCGCCTATCCAGACATTATTTCCAATCGTAATCGGATAAGCGTATTCAAGACAGGTATTTCTTCTTTCTGCATCTATCGGATGACCTGCTGTATAAAATCCGCAATCAGGAGCAATGAACACATTATCTCCGAATGTAACTTTTGCGCAGTCTAAGATTACACAATTATGGTTTGTGTAAAAATTCTCGCCTATTTCAATGTTATACCCATAATCACTCCAAAACGGAGCTGTTATGTAGAAAGACTTTTTTGTTTTTCCAAATATTTTTCTAATTAAAACTTCATGCTCTTTGATATGTGAAGGACGGAGCATATTATACTCATGACACAAATCTTTACATGCCATTCTGTCCTTAACCAGTTCGTCATCTTCAGCGTTATAAAGCATTTGATTTATCATTTTTTCTTTTTCAGT
>CAOKIL010000114.1 GCA_948468535.1 uncultured Eubacteriales bacterium | reverse complement strand
TTTATCGAAAGAATTGATACAAGCAGCGCCAATATGGCATATGTCTCAACCATTGCTGCAAATATCATAGACTTGCCCATCTGGTCAGGGCGTTTAGCAACAAGCTGTATACCTGCGACAGCAGCTCTTGCCTGACGGATAGCTGACCAAAGACCTACAAATGCCATAGGCAAACATGCTGCAAAATATAAAAGACCTTTTGCTATAGAAATATCAGCGTTTCCGCCAAGAATACCTATCTGTGTAAGGGTAATAAATGCAATAAGCAATCCGTATATTCCCTGTGTACCCGGCAAAAGCTGAAGAATAAGTACCTTACCAAACTTATTCGGATCCTCGGTAACAACACCTGCAGCGGCTTCACCCGACATACCAACTCCTATCGCAGAACCTATACCTGCCATTAAAGCAGCAAGCGCCGCACCGGCAAGTGCAAATACAATACCTAAACTTTCCATAAAACTATTCCTCCTTGAACTTAAAATATTTTGTATTGGCGGAAAACGGTTTAAACTTTTCACCGCCGCCCTCATAAAATTTACCAAAAAATTCAACAAACTGCAGTCTGTTTGTATGAACATATGCTCCTAAAAGATTTATGCCCATATTGAGAGTATGACCTATTATGAATACAATGCAGAATAATATAAATCCTACAACTCCGCTGCCAAACATGCTTCCCATTTGATTAAACACCTGTGCAATTACTCCCGTTGCAAGACCAAGTGCAAGCAGTCTTGAATATGAGAGTATATCGCTTAAATAACTTGTGATTCCGTATAGCTCATAAAGCCCTTTTGCAAATCGTTTAGCCGGATTTTTTGAACTTCGTCCGCCGAATAATATAATACCTACTGCACCTACGGTTGCACAAACTGCAGCAATGCTTCCGGATATAGGTGAAATCTTAAATTTCAAGCCTGCCATATCAACAAACATCTGTGTACTCATCAAATATACTATCGCGCCGCCGACAAGCAGATACCAAAATACAACATCATATATTGCATCCTTTATATTACCAAGTTTTATTGATTGGTAAAACTTGATTCCAAGACCTGCGAATATATGAACAATGCCTACAGCGAATGAGAACATCAGCATACGCATCGGGTTTTTTATCGGTTCAAACCAAAGCGGCGTAATCAAAACTGTCTTTCCGAAAAAGTTTGATGATATAACCTGAATCGCATCACCAAAATATCCGCCGAACATAACGCCCCAAAAAAAGGTGGAGATACCGCAGTAAAAAAACATTTTAAGCGACTTTTTAAGTCCCGGATTCATATCGGGATATCTCAATATGCAGAATGCACAGGCGATAATCATTATCAGCCCATATCCTGCATCTGACAGCATAAGCCCGAACAAGAAATAATAGAACAGCGACATGATAAAAGTCGGGTCAATTTCAAATTTATTCGGCATACTATATGTCTCAAGCACGGTTTCAACCGGTGATGAGAAAGAATTATTCTGCAATAACACAGGAGGCTGCTCATCTTCGTCTATATCATAAATTTCAACAGCCGCATTGTACTTTCCGACAAGCTCGCCGAAGACTCTCTCGGCATATTTTTCAGGAATATATCCTTCAAAAACAAAGAACTTTTTTCGCTGATTCAAATTTCCGAGAACCCTGTATTTTTCAATTCGCATTGAATAATAATCTACCATGAACTTCAATAAAACCCTGTTATTTGAAAGCCGAGTGATTTCATCTGTGTTTTGTTCAATCTTTTCACGGTTTTGTTTAATTTTATTATTCAATTCTTCCGCTTCTTCCCGCGGAATTTTCGACGATACATATGAAGGATGTGAAAATCCCATGCTTCTTAATGCAGTTTCAACCTCCTGTTTGGTCTCACGTCTTGAAAACACCGCAAGACAACTCATTCCCGGTTCAGACGATAAAATTTTAAATTCTGCCGCCATCATTGGATTATCAGCATTTCCGTTATCCGAAAGAATATTATTGTATTTTATCAATAATTCAGACAGTTCAGCTTTATCAGGAATAGTTCCGATATGAACAACCGTTTTCTTTGTTCCTTTAAAATCCAAAGGTATGTCCAAACTCATCCACGGCTCAAGTGCGGTTATCTCATTTTCAAGTTTGGCAATATCTGCGGTAAGCTCAGAAATGTTTTTGTCAAGCGCATTAATACTGCGCGCTATAGACAATGCCTTATCTGAGTTTTCGACCGTATCATAATACTGTTCAACAGTCATCATATTTTTACCACTGAACATTGAGAGGATAGGAACTTTTTCAGGTGAGTATTTTTCTAAAATATCAAGTGCATTGCTCAATGTATTTTCAGCTTTCATAAAAGCTGATGCGGATGAAGTTGTATCCATTTTAATAAAATCTTCTTTTGAAAGGTCAACATTGAGCGGTTCAACAATACCAAACCTCTGCATAGCTTCAAGTATTGATTTGCGGTTTGATTTAAGACCGAAAACTTCAATACGTTTCATTGGCAGCTTTGACATACTCACACATCCTTTCTGCACTGCGAAATAAATTTTTAGATGTAATCCCTAAATGAGAGCTTTTAATAATTCTTCTGCTGCACTTTCAGAATTGCTTTCAGCAGATTTTTTTAATTTTTTAATTTTGTTTTCCAATTGCGTTTTACGCACATTTTTAAATTTGTCTATATCAATATATGCATTGCTTTCAGCATTCAAAAGCATATTCTCACTTTCAGATTCCGCATTTTTAATAATCTCCTGTGCGCGAATCTTAGCGTTGCTGACAATAGATTTTGCTTCAATATGTGCCAATTTTTCTCTTTCTTCGGCTTGATTTTCGGCATTAATTAATTTTTTAATTATTTCGCTTGGCATATGAATCACTCTTTCTTATTAGAGATTATTTCTACTGCATTTTTCAGCATTTATTATATATAATAATATTGCTGATTTTGTAAGTTTTATACTTTAATTCTAATACAAATATTTTTAAATATTATATAACACTATATTTTATTTGTAAAGCAAAAATGTACATATTTTTACAGATAATTTATTTTATTGTATATTTTTCAGATTTAAAAATCTGTCAATATAACTCATATTTTACACTATTTTATATTTTAATTTATTATATAAAAAAGCGCATGTTGTTATAAACATGCGCCAAGATAGATTATTTACTATTCATAAAATTCTTTGAAGCAGTAACGGTATTCCTTATCAGCATTGCAATCGTCATTGGTCCGACGCCGCCCGGAACGGGTGTTATCGCTCCTGCAACAGGTTCCACACTATCAAAGTCTACATCTCCGCAGAGTTTGTTATTTTCATCCCTATCCATACCAACATCAATAACAACAGCTCCGGACTTAACCATATCAGCTTTCACAAATTTAGCTATACCCACGGCTGCAACAAGTATATCTGCTTGTTTTGTAACTTCTGCCAAGTTTTTGGTATGCGAGTGACATGTTGTTACAGTTCCGTTTTCATGCAATAACAGCATTGACATTGGTTTTCCGACTATATTGCTTCTTCCAATTACTACGCAGTTTTTTCCGTCAATATCAACACCGCTTTCATGTATAAGCTCCATTATTCCGGCAGGGGTGCACGGCAGAAAATCGAAATCGCCAATCATAATTTTTCCGACATTTACAGGATGGAACGCATCAACATCTTTATCCGGTCTGATGTTATTGATTATAACCTTATCATCAAGGTGTTTAGGAAGCGGAAGCTGAACTAAAATACCGTCTATTTTATCGTTGTTATTCAGCTCATTTATTAATTTTAAAAGCTCTTCTTCTGTTGTGTTTTCAGGTAATTTGTGCATCTCGGAATATATACCGATTTCTTCACAGGCTTTTTCCTTATTTCTTACATATACCTTTGATGCAGGATCCTCTCCTACCAAAATAACCGCAAGTCCGGTTTGCTTACCCTGAGTTTTTAAGTTTTCAACCTCTGACTTTAACTCATTTTTTACGCGTGCAGAAACAACCTTTCCGCTAAGTAAAGTTGCCATTTTATCTAATCTCCTTGTATTATATATTTATAGTTAAAATATCTATTTTTATAGAT
>CAOKIL010000113.1 GCA_948468535.1 uncultured Eubacteriales bacterium | reverse complement strand
CTGTCATAAATAACTTCAACATTATTATCAGACAAATACTTGCACATTGCATCAACTATATCCGAACTCTTATCGCTTCTCGGAAACACTCTGTTGCCGCGTTCAACTTTTGTTTCAACTCCAAGTTCATTAAAAAATTCAATAAGCTGATGATTTGTCAGTGTATAAAATGCGCTGTACAGAAAACTACTGTTTGTCGGCACATTTTGTATCAAAGTTTCAACGTCATCACACGCATTAGTCATATTACATCTGCCTTTGCCTGTAATCATCAGCTTTTTACCAAGTATTTTGTTCTGTTCAATGAGCTTAACATTATGTCCGCGCTTTGCTGCAGTTCCGGCAGCCATCATGCCTGCCGGTCCGCCTCCGACAACGACAATCCTTTTACTCTTAAAATTCATTTCATTCATATATTTCTCCTACGTCCGTGTTATTATTAATACAAAGCTGCTCTAAGCACCTTAACATTTTCCTCCATCAAGCTCAAATAACTAACACTGTTTTCAAATTCATCACTTGTTACGTTGTGACATGAGCTGAACTGCAAACATTCAGCGCCGGCAGACTCGCAAATTGTCATTGCTACTTTTTTGTTTGAGAGTTCAGGATATAACACGACAGGTATATCCTCATCCCTGACCTTATCAATTAAGAATGAGACGGTTTTTGCACTTGCCTCGGTTTCTGATGAGCATCCGGGAAAAGCCGCATAGTATTTAAGTCCGTATTCATCAGCAAAATATCTGCACGGAAATCTGTCGCCGAAAATTATGGTTCTTGTTTTAGCATTTACCGTCAAATCTCTGAACTTCTTATCAAGCCCTGTCAGTTCCCTGACATAATCCTGTGTACGCTTTCTGTAATACTCAGAATTAGACGAATCCTTTTCAATTATCGCCTTGCTTATTTGATTGACAATCTTAATTGCATTGAGCGGAGATGTCCATACATGCTCGTCATATTCCGGTTCATAAGCACTATCAGAGTCTGAATTATCATAAAGATACTCGGCATCACTATTGATTTTCCCGCCCTGCATACCTTCAACAACCTCCTCTTCCAAGGCATCAACACAATCCATCATTGAAACGATACTTATATTAGATGTATCAAACGAATCCAATATATTTTTTACCCATTCATCAGATTCACCGCCAACATAGACAAAAACATCGCAGTTTTGAATTGCTATAATATCCTGCGGTGTCGGCTCATACGAATGAGCCTCCGAACCCGGTTTCAAAAGCATCCTGATATTTGCGCTTTCTTCACCGGCAATTTCACGGGCAAAATCGTAAGACGGAAAAATAGTTGTGACAATATTAATTTTACTGTTGTCCGTTTTGGCTGCATCTTTAACCTTGTCACAGGAAACAAGCGCAAACACAACAATAACCAAATATATTAAAATAAATAATTTAAATTTTTTCATGTTTTTATGCCCTTTCATTCGGGTATGTTACACACCTAAATACTAATTAATGCTAAAACTTCCTGCCAATCAGTTTTTTAATATTATTTTCCGCTGTCTTTAAATCAGGAAAAGCCGACTGAATACGCCGTACCGTAAACGGCTTATTTTTTACATGTTCTGAATACTTTTCAATTATATTCTTTCTCTGTTGTTTCAGCTTTTCATTTTTATCTATTATCTCATTTTTAATACTATCAACATTTTTTATTATATTAAGAGTACCATCTGAAATATTTTCACCCAAAGAAGACGAAATTTTGCTTAAACGCTCTGCTGTATCTGTAATCAATTTCATATATTTGCTCATGTTGTTTATTCCTATAACGGTTGTGATAAAATCTGCAACATAAGCCGCAAGGCAGACTGCAAGAATCACTATTCCAAGATTCATTGGAATATAAGAAATTAAATTTTCTATTGCAGGATGGACTATATCAACCACTATCAAACAAGCAAGTCCCCACATAACCGAAAATCTTAAACATACATAACCTTTTATATTAAATTTTTCGTTTGAATAGTCCCACCAACGCTGATGAAACAACTTTTCAAGACAGAATCCTGTGATAAATTCAAGTATAGATGTAAGAACTACCGAACCTAAAAACAATACAACAAAGTTTGTTTTAATAGGATTAAGACAAATCAGTACAAAACTAACTCCAAATCCATAAATCGGACAGTATGGTCCAAATAGAAAACCACGATTCACGAAACGCCCTTCTTTCATGTCAGCAAATACAACTTCACAGCACCACCCAAGAATTGAGTATACAACAAAATTAACTCCGAATATGTAAAAAAATCTGAAATCGCTTATATTCATTACTAACCCCCCTTTTTTTGAAAACTATTATAACATTTTTCTGCAAAATTTGCAAGTATTCCGCACTTTATTATCGTTGCACAAAAACCAAACCTAACATATAAAATAATTATACACAGAATTTTGTAGAAATGCTTGCCATTTCAGCTTATTAATAGTATAATAAAGTTCAATGTTAAAATTTATTAATAAATGTTTTGAAGAACACTTGTTAATAAATATTTTAAACATGATTTTTTAGAAAGTTTAGGTATGTATTTATGAATGAAAACAGATATACACTGCCGTTGGTTCCGCTGAGGGGACTTTCGGTATTTCCCGGCATGATTCTTCATTTTGATGTCGGACGCCCAAAGTCAATTGATGCTATCGAATCGGCTATGAATCATAATAAGCTTATATTTCTATGCTATCAGAATGATATTATGATTGAGAATCCAAGCCTGTCAGACCTTGCAGAAGTCGGCACAATATGTGAGGTACGCCAAATATTGCGTCTGCCCGACGGTGCTGTTCGCGTTTTAGTCGAGGGCAAAGAACGCGGCAGAATTATAAAGTTTGAAACACTCACCGAATATATCAGTGTTGAAGTTGAACAGCTCAGCGATATAATCTCAAATGATGAAGTATACATACAGGTACTGATGCGTAAAGTTCAGCATTTGACAGAAGACTTTCTGGAACTATATGATAAGGTTTCTCCGGACGCCATCAACGCGTTGCTTTCAATTGAACATCCCGGCGAACTTGCTGATGTGATCACTTCAAATCTGCCTTTAAAACCCGGACTTAAACAAAGCATTCTTGACTGCCTTGATGTGGCAATGCGACTTGAACAGCTTGTAACCATAATGTCCGATGAAATTGATATATTGGATATAGAAAAAAAGGTTATGGACCAGGTTAATGAAAATCTTGACCGCAACCAGCGCGATTATGTATTGCGCGAGAAACTTAAAGTAATCAAATGTGAACTCGGTGAGAGCGAAGACGCAGACAGCGATATAGAAAAATATAAAGAATCCATTAAAGATAGAAACCTGCCTGAAGAACTTACCTCAAAGTTAAACGAAGAGTTTGATAAACTGGCTAAAACTCCTGTACATTCACAGGAGTATGCAGTCGCTCAGGGATATATTGAAACTCTGCTGGCTCTGCCTTGGGATAAGTCCAGCGAGGGAAATTTGGATATCCAATACGCAAAAGCTAAATTAGACCGTGACCATTATGGACTAGACAAAGTCAAAGAGCGAATTCTTGAGTATATAGCTGTACAAAAACTAACAGATGAGCCATCAGGAAACATTATCTGCCTTGTCGGACCTCCCGGAACAGGTAAGACCTCTGTTGTCAGCTCGCTTGCGAATTCGATAGGGCGTGAATATGTGAGAATAAGCCTCGGCGGTCTGCATAATGAATCAGAAATCAGAGGACACAGAAAAACTTATGTCGGCTCGATGCCTGGCAGAATTATTGACGCACTTAAACGCGTAAAAGTCAATAATCCTGTTATACTCTTAGATGAAATTGACAAAATGTCACACGACTATAACGGCGACCCGTCATCTGCAATGCTTGAAGTCCTTGATCCGGAACAAAATAAAAGTTTCAGGGATAATTATATAGAAGTTCCGTTTGATTTATCAAATATTATGTTTATCGCTTCAGCAAATACTCTTGACACCATTCCGCGTCCTTTGCTCGACAGGATGGATGTTATAGAAGTATCGGGATATACGGATGAAGAAAAGCTGACCATTGCAAAAAAATATCTGGTTCCAAAACAACGCAGAAAAAATGGTCTTTCATCCCCAATC
>CAOKIL010000112.1 GCA_948468535.1 uncultured Eubacteriales bacterium | reverse complement strand
CCTATGACCCTCTGCTTGTAAGGCAGATGCTCTCCCAGCTGAGCTATGCTCCCATATGATAAAGATGATGGTGGGAACAATAGGGCTCGAACCTATGACCCTCTGCTTGTAAGGCAGATGCTCTCCCAGCTGAGCTATGCTCCCATATCACTTCTTCATCGTTTGCCAATAAACGGCAACAACATTAACTATTATACTCGCGTAAACATTAAAAGTCAAAACAAACTCACGCAGTTATTTTAGATTATATTCAAAAAATATTACATTTTCTTGTTTATACTTCCACATTCTCACGAATACTATTTTTTACACAAAAATAATAGTATCACCCGATATATTTCGATTTTATATCGCAAATGCACCAAACAACAGTTATACCATATAAGTATGAAGCATAAAATATACTATTATTAAAACTGCAAAGGAGAATCGATATGTTTTTCACAATAAAAAGAAACTCACTTATACTATATGCCTTAGCATTCATTATGGTGCTAACTGCATCAATTATTATGATTTTCGGTATTGGCACAGATACTGTCGCCGAAGGCGAGGAAGTTCAAAGCAAAATTATTGTTATTGACCCCGGACATGGAGGGCTATAAATATACTTTAAAACTTCCAATGTATTTCGATCTCTCTTTCATTTGTTCCTTCAGCATTCTTTCCGACATATACACTTTCGATTAATTCCTGCACCAATTCAAAACTTAAACTTTTGATTTCTCTATATTTTGATAAAGCTTCCTCCTTATCTAAATCCTGTTTCCGTTCATGTGACAAACTTGAAATTTCATTATTTATCAAATCAAGTCTTGTTCTGTAACGATTTATGTCAGAACTAAAACTGCCGCTTAAAAGTTTAAATTGCTCATCATCAATCAGACCGCTCAGTTTATCCTTATATAACTGCACAGAACTATCCTGAAATTTGGCTATTCTCTTTTCAAGCTGATTCTTTTCGATTTCAAGGGTGTCAAATCTGTCTATTTGTGAAGCCTCTTTATGTAAGTTTATCTGCTTCGAGTCATAGTAATCATTTATCACGGATTTTAGCTCTCTTAATATTACGGCTTCCAGATCTGTTTGACGAATGCTGTGTATATTTTCACAGACGCCTTCACTATTCTTTACCGTACGGCATCGATAATATTTATATCTATGCTGTCCGCTCTGATAGCTCATACGCCACATTCCGGCGCCGCACTCTTTGCAAAACACAACTCCCCTCAAAGGATTTACCTCCCTGTTATCTCCGAATTTAAACCTCCGGTCTTTTCCCTTGTGACCTTTTATTATACTTTGCACATCATTCCACAAGTCTTCATCAATAATTGCATCGTGCATATTAGGTACCACAATCCATTCGCTTCTGGGAATCTTGACGCGTTTTTTGTTCTTATAAGAAAGATTCTTTGATTTACCCTGCACAACTGCACCTGTATACGCCTCATGCCTTAATATTCGATAAATACTGCTGTCACGCCACTGATGTGCTGCCGCCCCTTCTGCATTGACATTTCTGTAACTTAATCCCTGCATCTCTTTGTACACTGTCGGCGGAGGAATTTGCTGTTCATTAAGAGTTTTTGCTATTCGTATATATCCCATTCCGCTCTTGTACATTTCAAAAATGCTCTTTACCACTTTCGCAGCAGGCGGATCAATCACAAATCTGTGCTTATCCTCAGGGTCAAGCTTATAACCATACGGAGCATAAGGGCAGCAATATTCACCCTTAATTTTCTTATGATGAAGAGTCTTTTTGATATTATCAGACAAGTCCTCCAAATACCATTCGTTAATAAGCCCATTTATTTGACGCGCTTTTTTATTGCCTGCAACGCTTGTATCGGCATTATCAACAATACTCACAAATCTAATATTCCACTCAAGGAACTTGCCGTGTATGTACTTTTCTATAATCTCCATATCTCTGGAAAACCTCGACTGCGTTTTGCACAAAACAATATCGACTTTGCCTTCCTCGCAGTCTTTAAGCATTTGATTAAATGCAGGTCTGTTTCTATCGGCTCCGCTGTAATCTTCGTCGCAATATATATTGTTTATCTGCCAGCCATGTTCTATACAATAGTTTATAAGCATCGACTTTTGATTTTGTATACTTTCACTCTCGTCTGTTATACATCTCTTATCTCTGTCCTCATCGGATAGTCTAACATATATATCTGTTAAGTTTCTCATTATGTTACCTCCTAAAAAAATAGGTGTAACCGCTTGCATATATAATTATGATATATCATAAAAAGCAGTTGATTCAAATTTTCTTTTCACAAAATCTAATATATCTCTCATAACGTTTGTTGAACTCAATCTTTTGCCTATCGGAACCTTCTGATTTAAACACATTTTTCACTGTAAAAATCTCTTCTTTTTTAGTCCTCACAAGGTACACCTCCGATAATATATATGCTGATTTCAAACGCTTTATGACGCAGTGAAATAAAGCAAAAAAGCGATTATCCGCACAGCTATAAACTGTGCGGATAATCGCTTTTATATATTTGCTAATCAATGTCATATCGTTTTTGCTGCCGTGGCGGCGCCAGCTTTGTGGTTGATTATCCGTTGCTTGGTGTTTCAGCGGATTGCCGGCACTTTTGCGTTTATGTTGGTTTGCCACTTTGCAGCAGCTATGAAACACACAGGGACAGTTCTCATGTGTTATTTTTTTGTAACGCTACTCTTTAATTTACTGCACAATAAAACCCGTTCCCATGTTTCGTAACACTTTTTATAATGCTATTTTTAAAAATCCGTAAATATATATACTGCATACACAAACAATGCTAAAATTGAAGAAAGTACAGACAAAATCCATCCTATTGAAAACATCAACACTGCTTTGTTATGCTTTCTTTCATCATTATTAGCTCTTTTACTTCTTATTATCAAACAATAATATAGCAATAAATATATAACTGTATTTATACAACATAATAAATAAATATTACCATGCTTCATAAATATTAATATTGCTATAATCCCGCATAAAATAATATCTAAAAAGAAAAACAATGCACTTTTCAATTTCAATAGTCAAACCCCACTTTCAATGTCATATCAGGTAATCCTTCTCGCATTACCGTAATAGTTTCATTGCTTTTGTTGTATATAACACCTACAGTCCAGTCGTTCCAATCTACATAGTCATTAATTCCGAAAAAATCAAATGCATTATTAGCATCCAAAATAAGCAAATTATTTGACTCCGCATAATAAAACAATTCATCATAATTCATATAATTCAAACTACTATTATAACCTAATTTTCGTCCAACTGAGTTGTTCCATAAATCCATTAATGTTGCTTGACCTACTCGCATTCTAACATAATCATTGTTTTCTTCTCTAAAATGACCTGCTTCTTTTGCACCGTTAATCTCGTGCCTATCAGCAGCAAATTTAGCAATTCCATAACCTATTTCACGCGCCATAACTGCATTCCATTGAAAATGCCGCATTGCATCAACCCTGTTATCCCATGTTAAGATATTACCATAATTATCGTAATATCCCCATGCTTCTGCCTTTGCTTTTGCGTTGTCTCGTGCTCTATCACCAGCATAAACAACAGCTCCAACTGTCGCAGCTGTGTATATCATGCCCATATCTGCAATATCAGCAGCAGTAACTCGCCAACTTTCTCCAGCAGGATCAACCCAATTAACTGGATTGTTGCTACAATATACATATAAATTACTGCTTTGTGCTATTGCAGAATATGACGGTCTACCATCATCCCCATAAATCATATTATTTACATTCCAATGTGGATCTTCCTGAGTAAATCTTCCTATTGTTGGGTCGTAGTAGCGGTTACGGAGGTAGATTAAGCCTGTTTCGCTGTCGGTGTACTGTCCGTTATAGCGGAAGGGATTAGCGTCTGCTTCTCCGCCGGTGGCTGTGCAATTGCCAAATGCGTCATAGTCATAGGTAGCTGTTATTGCCAACGCTGTGCCTGATGACTGTTTGGTTAGGTTGGTGGTGTCGCCATGTCCGTTATACGCAAAGTAGCTTTCGCCCTTCTCGTTGTCAAGGGCTTTGCCTTTAAATTCATTGCCGAACTCATATTCCGCCGTTCCAAGCCGCGGCGGAGCGGTCGCCAAAGCCCTTGATGCGCTGATGATTTCGCCGCCGAGGCCTCGGTTATACACTGTGTCGTTTTCTACCCATATATTGCTGTTTATGTACCTTCTCATATTTATTGCTTGTCCTTTTAT
>CAOKIL010000111.1 GCA_948468535.1 uncultured Eubacteriales bacterium | reverse complement strand
AATCGGTATGATCGGCGTTGACGGCGCACTTTATAAGTCAATGGAATTCACAGGTGACGGACTTAAATATCTCTCGATTGATGATCGCCTGACAATGGCAAACATGGCAATCGAGGCAGGCGGCAAGAACGGTATATTTGAAGTTGACGAGATTACAAAAGCGTATCTTAACGAGAGAGTTGACAGAGATTATACAATATATACGGCTGACGATGACGCAGAGTACGAGCAGGTATATGACATCGATTTGTCACAGCTTAAACCGACAGTTGCTTTTCCGCATTTGCCGGAGAACACAAAGACAATAGATGAAGTCGGAGAGGTCAAGATTGACCAGTGTGTGATAGGTTCATGCACAAACGGCAGACTTGAAGATTTGCAGAAGGCAGCGGAAGTATTCAAGGGCAGACACGTTGCAAAGAATGTGAGAACAATAATCATTCCGGCAACGCAAAAGATTTACCGTGACGCAATGAAGGAAGGACTGTTTGACATATTCATGGACGCAGGATGTATAATATCCACACCGACATGCGGACCGTGTCTCGGCGGACATATGGGAATCCTTGCCGAGGGCGAGAGAGCAATCTCAACATCAAACAGAAACTTTGTAGGACGTATGGGTCACCCGAAATCGGAAGTATATCTGTCAAGCCCGGTTGTTGCCGCGGCTTCTGCGGTTAAAGGATATATCTGCGGTCCTGACGAGCTTTAAGAATACAGAATTAATATAACAGGAGGAATCACCCAATGAAAGCACATGGTACAGTACACAAGTATCAGGATAACGTCGATACTGATGTAATTATTCCTGCAAGATACTTAAACTCTTCCGACCCGGCAGAACTTGCCGCACACTGTATGGAAGATATTGATACAGACTTTGTAAAGAACGTCAAGCAGGGCGATATTATGGTTGCACATAACAATTTTGGCTGCGGTTCATCGCGTGAACATGCACCTATCGCTATCAAGGCGTCAGGGATTTCATGCGTTATTGCAGCAACATTTGCAAGAATTTTTTACCGCAACGCAATCAATATAGGTCTCCCGATTATGGAATGCCGCGAGGCGGCTGAAAACATAAATTCAGGCGACGAAGTTGAAATTGATTTCGATACAGGCATAATCCGTGATATTACAACAGGTCAGGAATTTAAGGCGGAACCGTTTCCTGAATTCATCAAAGAGATAATTAACAAGAACGGTCTTTTGAATTCTCTAAAATAAGGAGGCAATAAACTTGAATATAAAATTAGCAGTAGTAAAAGGCGATGGTATAGGTCCTGAAATCGTTACCGAAGCAGAAAAGGTACTTGATAAAATAGGTGAAAAGTACGGTCATACCTTTGAATATACAGACATACTTGCAGGCGGCTGTGCTATTGACGAGACAGGTAAGCCGCTGCCTGAAGAAACCGTTGAAATCGCAAAGAAGTCCGATTCGGTTCTTCTCGGTGCAGTGGGCGGACCTAAGTGGGACACTCTTCCGGGTAATTTGAGACCCGAAAAGGCGCTGCTCGGTCTGCGTTCGGAGCTCGGTCTTTTTGCCAACATAAGACCTGCTAAGCTTCATGACGCATTGTCCGATGCTTGTCCGCTTAAACCCGAAATCTCAAAGGACGGACTTGATTTGGTTATCGTGCGTGAGCTGACCGGCGGTTTGTATTTTGGCGACAGAGGCAGACGCCGTAACGGCAAGGGTGATGAGGAGGCTTATGATGAACTAAAGTACTCTGTTTCAGAAATCGAGCGGATAGGCAGAGTGGCGTTCAATCTCGCAATGAAGCGTGACAGAAAGAAGGTCACAAGCGTAGACAAGGCAAACGTAATTGAGACATCACGTCTATGGCGTGAGACTATGCACAGGCTCGCCAAAGAATATCCTGAAGTAGAGTATGAGGATATGCTGGTCGATAACTGTGCAATGCAGCTTGTCAGAAATCCGGGACAGTTTGATGTAATCGTGACGGAAAACATGTTTGGTGATATACTGTCTGATGAAGCAAGCATGACAACAGGCTCAATCGGTATGCTTCCGTCATCATCACTCGGTGACAGTACTCTCGGAATGTATGAGCCTATACATGGCAGTGCGCCTGACATCGCAGGACAAAACAAAGCAAACCCAATAGCTACTATTTTGTCGGTTGCGATGATGCTTAGAGACAGCTTTGGGCTGATGGATGAGGCAAAGGCTGTTGAGGACGCAGTAACAGGCGTGCTTAATGACGGATATCGCACAGCCGATATCATGGACGAGGGAGGCAAGCTCCTTGGTACCAAAGAAATGGGCGATATGGTGGTTAAGTATTTAGGTTAATTAAATTAAATCGGCTCCCGAATGAAATCGGGAGCCATTTTTGTTGTTAAATTTTATTAACAAATATTGACGTATCATAATAAAAATGTTATTATATTATAATTAGAATTGCGTAGGAGTGACCCTAAGCGAAATATATTTTTTGGAGGAAAGATTTATGTCAAATTATTCAAATTCAGACAAGGTACTTGATATTCTTCATAACAACTGCAAGCTTTCACTTGAGGAAGTTGCGACAATGGTAAATATTTCGGCTGATGAGGTCGCCGCGATTATTGATAAGTTTGAAAGTGACGGAACAATTCTCGGCTATGGTGCAAAGGTTAACTGGGATAAGGCGTCGGGACCCGAATCTGTTACCGCGTACATTGAATTGCGCGTTACGCCTCAGCGAAACGAGGGATTTGACCGCATAGCAGAGCGTATATACCAGTATCCTGAAGTTAAGGCAGTAAATCTGATGAGCGGAGCATATGACTTTGGAATAACCGTTGAGGGCGCAAATATAAAAGAGATTTCGCTGTTCGTGTCCGAGCATTTGGCGCTTATGGAATCGGTTGTCGGTACGGCAACTCATTTTGTGCTTAAAAGATACAAGTATGACGGTGTTATCTGTGCTAAACCAGAACCCGATGAAAGAGAGGTAATTTCGTTATGAGTATAAATAACACGGGGTTTAACCCTGAAAAATTGCTTAATAATACAGTCTGCAATATGCCGCCGTCAGGTATAAGACGCTTTTTTGACATAGCGGCAGAGATGCAGGATTGTATATCATTGGGTGTCGGCGAGCCTGACTTTGTCACACCGTGGCATATCAGAGACGAGGGTATATACTCTCTTGAGAAAGGGCATACGCATTATACATCAAACGCAGGTCTTAAAGAACTGCGCGTGGAGATATGCAATTACATGAAGCGCCGTTTTGAACTGAGCTATGACCCGCTGACGCAAGTGGTTGTAACAGTTGGCGGAAGTGAAGCTATTGATTTGTTTCTGCGCTCAATTATAGAGCCGGGCGATGAGGTTATGATATGCGAGCCAAGCTTTGTGTGTTACAAACCTATTGTGCAGTTAGCCGGCGGTGTTCCGGTTGTTATAGAAACCAAGGCAGAAAACGAGTTCCGCCTGACCCCAGATGAGCTGAAAGCTGCAATAACGCCTAAAACAAAGGCGCTGGTTCTGCCGTTTCCGAACAACCCGACAGGAGCAGTAATGACAAAAGCTGATCTTGAGGGAATAGCAGAGGTTCTGCGCGGTACGGATATAATGGTTCTGTCCGACGAGATATATGCGGAGCTTACATATAGTGATGACAGACACATATCAATTGCAGAGATAGACGGAATGTATGAACGAACGGTTATTGTCAGCGGATTTTCAAAGGCTTATGCCATGACCGGCTGGCGTTTGGGCTATGCGCTCGGTCACCCGGCGATTATCAAGGCAATGACAAAGGTTCATCAGTATGCGATAATGTCCGCGCCTACAACTGCACAGTATGCTGCTATTGAGGCTCTTAGAAACGGTGACGATGATATTGAGATGATGAAACGCGAGTATAATTACCGTCGTCAGGTTATAGTTAAAGGGTTTAATGAAATGGGACTTGAATGTTTTGAGCCGCGCGGTGCATTTTATTGCTTCCCTTGTATAAAGAGTACGGGGCTTGATTCAAACTCGTTCTGTGAAAAACTGCTGTACAGCAAGAGACTCGCAGTTGTTCCCGGCAATGCGTTTGGCGAAAGTGGCGAGGGCTTTATACGCTGTTCATATGCGTACTCAATAGATAATATAAACGAAGCGCTAAACCGAATGGAAGCGTTTGTTAAAGAATAAAAAGGGGATTTAATCCCCTTTAAAATCCCTTAAATTGGATATTTACTAATTTCAGCAAAGGCAAAGCCTTTGCTGAAATTTTATTTAAAGAATTCACCTATGTTATTTTTGTATTCTCTTGGTGTCATGAGATCGGAAGAGCGTCGTGTAGGGAAAGAGTGTAA
>CAOKIL010000110.1 GCA_948468535.1 uncultured Eubacteriales bacterium | reverse complement strand
CCTACAATTACAGGAATGTCCAAAGTCATACCTACAATGGCGGCATGTGATGTAGTTCCGGGTTCTTCGGTAATAATAGCTACTGCCTTTTTGAGCAGAGAAATAATTGAATTTGAAGTTTCGGGAATAACAAGAATATCCCCATCCTCAAAGTTCCTGAGTGCTTCGTTATTATTTGAAGCAACACATATTTTACCGCTTATAGATTTGTTTGAAAGGCTTTGACCTGAAGCAAGAACATCACCGACAAGCTGAACTTTAAGAATATTTGTAGTTCCGCTTACGCCAACAGGGGCGCCGCCGGTTAATACTACAACATCGCCTTTGTTTACAATATCAGTTTCTTCAAGCGCACGGCTGACTGCGTGCTCAAACAACTCATCGCTTGTCTCCTTAACCTCGGTCATAATCGGCGTAACGCCCCATGAAAGATTAAGCTGACGGCATACTTTTTTATTAAGTACACCTGCGATTATTGGGCATTTCGGTCTGTAAGCCGAAATCTGTCTTGGTGTATAACCTGACTGTGTAACAGTAATTATTGCCGTAGCGCCTATATCATGAGCTGTTGTACATGACGAATGGCTGATAGCATTCGAAACGCTTGATGTTTGATTAAGATGCAAACTTTCAAACCTTTTAACATAATCAATGTTTTCTTCTGTTTTTATGCAAATCTGAGCCATTGTTTTAAGTGCGAGAACCGGATGCTCGCCAACAGCAGTTTCACCTGAAAGCATTACCGCAGAGGTTCCGTCATATACCGCATTTGCAACGTCTGAAATCTCAGCACGTGTCGGACGCGGATTATGAGTTATACTTTCAAGCATCTGAGTTGCGGTAATAACTTTTTTGCCTCCGGTGTAGCACTGTTTAATAAGTTTTTTCTGGATTGCCGGAAGTTCATCAAATGAAATTTCGACACCCATATCACCTCTGGCAACCATTATACCTTCACTGACTTTTAGGATAGACTCAATATTGTCAACGCCTTGGCGATTTTCAATCTTTGAAATAATTTGTATATTTTCACCGTTGTTTTGTTCAAGCACACGTTTAATATCTAATACATCAAAAGCAGTACGGACAAATGATGCAGCAATAAAGTCAACATCGTTTTTGATACCGAATTTTATATCATCAATATCCTTTTGGCTCATATAGTCCATACTCAGTTCGATTCCGGGAACATTTATACTCTTATGATTGCTGACCGGACCGCCGTTTATTACCTTACACAAAATATCACGGCCTTCAATTCCCGTAACTTTCATTTCAATAAGCCCGTCGTCAATCAAAATTCTGGTTCCTATATATACGTCTTTTGCCAAGTCTTTATAAGTTATAGATGTTTTTGTATTATCACCGACAATATTTTTGGGCGTGAGTGTGAAGGTTTGATCTTTTTCAAGTTCTATTTTCCCATCCTCAAAATCACCCGTTCTTATCTCAGGTCCTTTTGTGTCAAGAAGAATAGCAACAGGCAGATTTAACTCTTCACGCATCTTTTTGACTGCATTTATACGAACAAGGTGATCCTTATGTGTGCCGTGTGAAAAGTTAAGTCTTGCACAGTTCATACCGTTTAGCATAAGCTGTTTTAATACCTCAGGGTCATCCGTTGCCGGTCCTAACGTACAGATAATTTTAGTCTTTCTGTTCATAGTTGTTCCTCCGTTTTAATTGATGAAATTTTACACTATTCTCCTGTAGTAATTATACCCATTTTTGTATAAAGTTTTGCCTTACCTCTAACCTTTATTGCAGATGTGTTCTCGGTGAACTGTGCGATATATGCTTCACCTTTATCGAGTTTTTCAGTATGATGAAATTTTGTATCTTTGCCTCTGGTAAGACCAATTATTACAACTCCGTCCTCTTCGGCAACAATAGTTACATAATCACCATTTGATATGGATTCCATTTATATTCCTCCAAAATTTATATAAATTTATAAGCATATTGTTTCTAAAAATATAACTTCACATAGAGCATTATATAATATCTTCATATAAAAATCAAGTAAAAATCAAGTAAAATTTGAACATTTTACATAAATTTGCATAATAAGTATTTTTTCCGGTTATCTAAGAATTCAGTTTGGTTATTTTTAAAAAATTTTTAAAAACAGTTGAAAAATATGAAGAAATCATGTAAACTATAAAAAACGTTTTGAAAAAAATTATCTAAATATGAAGGAGTTAATATTTTATGAATGTATTGGTTGTAGGCGGCGGCGGCAGAGAACACGCCATTGTTTGGAAGCTGGCGCAAAGCGATAAGGTTGATAAGATTTATTGTGCACCCGGAAACGGCGGTATTGCTGAACTTGCAGAATGTGTGCCTATAGGCGTAATGGAATTTGATAAACTGACTGAGTTTGCAAAGAATAACAAGATTGATTTGACGGTTATTGCACCTGATGATCCGCTTGCAGCAGGTGCGGTTGACGCATTTGAAGCGGCAGGTCTTAAAGCATTTGGACCTAATAAAGCTGCTGCAATAATTGAAGGCAGTAAGGCATTCTCTAAAGACTTAATGAAGAAATATAATATTCCTACAGCGGCTTATGAAGTATTTGATAACAGCAAAAATGCTATTGAATATATCAAGGCTCAGAACAAATTTCCGGTTGTTGTCAAAGCTGACGGTTTGGCGCTCGGTAAGGGTGTAATCATAGCAAAGAGTTTTAACGAGGCTGAAGACGCTGTGCATGAAATTATGGATGATAAAGTGTTTGGCGCTGCCGGCGGAAAGGTTGTTATCGAGGAGTTCCTGGTAGGTCCTGAAATTTCAGTGCTTGCTTTTACTGACGGAAATACTATGAAGCCTATGGTTTCCGCACAGGATCATAAACGTGCATATGATAATGATGAAGGCCCTAATACAGGTGGTATGGGTACGTTTTCGCCAAGCAGAATTTACACCCAAGATGTTGCGGACGAATGTATGAAGAATATTTTTATTCCGACTATGAACGCTATGAATTCTGAGGGGAGAAAGTTTAAAGGTGTATTATATTTTGGCTTGATGAAAACGGCAGACGGCGTTAAAGTTATTGAATACAATTGCAGATTTGGTGATCCTGAAACTCAAGTTGTGCTTCCGAGATTAAAAAGTGATTTATTTGAAATTTTTAATGCTGTTGTTGACGAAAATCTTGATAAAATCGAGATTGAATGGGAGGATAACGCCTGCGTTTGCGTTGTGCTTGCATCAGGAGGATATCCTAAAAGTTATGAAAAGGGCTATAAAATTAATGGGCTTGACGCTGCCAAAGAACATGGAGCAATGGTTTTCCATGCAGGAACAAAACTTGAAAACGGTGATATTTTAACAAACGGTGGACGAGTATTAGGAATAACTGCTCTTGGCAGTGATTTGGATACTGCAATCAAGCAGGCATATGATTATGTTAAGTTAGTTGATTTTAAAGATGTACATTACAGACATGATATTGGAATTAAGAAAGATTTTATGTAATTATAAAAGGCGTACAAATGTACGCCTTTTTATCATAAACCAATTTTATGTTTATACTTATTAATCAATGGAATGAAAATTGCAGTTGCCGCAACACTCATAAGCCACTGAGCAGGAGAAGAAATAAAAACAACAGCGGCAGTTTCAACACCAAACATAGGAATTTCTGCGATAAAATATCCTAATGTAACAATTGCCAACGATATAACTGTAGCAAGAATAAATCTTACGCTTCTGAAATTCTTATAAAGAATCTTTCCTATTACAAATCCCATTAATCCCTTAATAATAAAAGTAGCAATTGCAAATATGACATAGCCGCTTAATAAGTCTGCCAGCGAATGTCCGATTGCTCCGACAAAAGCACCTGCAACAGGACCTAAAAATGCAGCAGTCACATATATGATACTGTCACCGAAATGAACATATCCTCCGGTACCCGTAGGAATTTGCGGAACCATTGTAAGAACACAGGCAAGAGCTGTAAGCATACCCACTCTGACAAAGGTTGTTGTTGTCATCTTCAAGTAAAACATCTCCCAATGTTGTATTTATGATAAATATATCACAAATGTATTAATATGTCAAGTTATATGTTATCGTATAAGCGACAGGATTGTATTCCACGTTAATAGGTCAACATCTCCGGTTACAGGAATACCTGTGAACTGCTGAACTTGCTTAACAGCTTGAGTTGTTTCAGACCCAAACAAGCTGTCGGGATTAATTAACCTAACACTGTCCTCTAAAAATGAAATTCGTCTCAGCATAGACTGAAGTTCAAATATATTATTGCGTTTATCATATATTGACGTCATGCCGATTCCTCCTCTGACATTACATATCCGGGAAATTGCCCTTCAGATTTCATACTGCCTTTTATTATAT
>CAOKIL010000109.1 GCA_948468535.1 uncultured Eubacteriales bacterium | reverse complement strand
GAACCAAGCCCAACAACGGATGTTAATCCAACTGCAACACCGACATCAGAACCAAGTCCGACACCAAAGAGACACGGCAGCGGAGGATCTTTTATACGAACAACTCCAAAACCGGAGCCAACAGAAGTTCCAATAGCGACGCCTGAACCTACTGTTGAGCCGACAGCAACAAACATGCCTGAAATGTCAGAGCATACGGCTTATATATCAGGATATAACAATAATGTTTTTAAACCCGATGACGCTATCACTAGAGCAGAAACAGCCGCTATACTTGCACGTCTGACAAACAGATTTGTTGAGGACGAAAGTTACACAAGCACATTTACAGATGTCCTCAGCAGTGAGTGGTATGAAAAATATATCGGTTTTGCAGAAAAAGAAAATATTATCACAGGTTATTCTGACGGTACATTTAAACCCAACGATTTTATAACCAGAGCGGAATTTGTTACTGTTATTGACAGATTTGCAAAACCAAGTGTATCGGATGTACATGTGCCGTTTATTGATATAAGTGAATATTGGGCATATGAGCAAATTAAATCATGCTATGGTGCAGGTTATATAACAGGGTATGAAGATAATAAATTCAGACCTGATGAATTTATAACAAGAGCAGAAGCCGTTACAGTTATTAACAGAGTACTCAGAAGAACACCTGCAAAGGACGCAGTTAATAACAGCGTCCCCGGTATATATGAAAATATATTTACAGATATATCTGAAAGTCATTGGGGCTATTATGATGTAATGGAAGCGTCAATATCGCATAAGGAAAATCACTTTCATTAATACTTAGTACTATTATTAAGATGTCTCTGCTGCCTAAAGCGGCAGAGGCATCTTAAATTTAGCTATAATAATTTATAATATTTGTATTAACTTACAAAAAATAGTTAATAATATCTACATACCGTTATATAAATACAAAAATTCATTGAAAGGTGTGTCATAACATGAAAGACTTAAAAGGAACAAAAACCGAAGCCAATTTACTTGCTGCATTCGCCGGAGAATCACAGGCGAGAAACAAGTATACCTACTATGCGGAAAAGGCAAGAAAAGACGGATATAACCAGATTGCCAATATATTTGAAGAAACCGCAAATAACGAAAAAGCCCATGCCAAAATTTGGTTTAAACTTTTGCAGGGCGGCAACATTGCTGAAACACAGGCTAATCTTCTGGACGCCGCTAAAGGCGAAAATTACGAATGGACTGATATGTATGCAGGCTTTGCAGCAGTGGCGCGTGAGGAAGGCTTTAACAACATAGCTGCATTATTTGACGGCGTTGCGGAAATCGAAAAGGAGCACGAAGAACGTTTCAGAAAACTTTTGTCAAATACAGAAAAAAGCTGCGTATTCTCAAAAGACGGCGACGCAATATGGCAGTGTCTCAACTGCGGTCATATCGTTATTGGCAAGAGCGCACCACAGGTTTGTCCTGTATGCTCACATCCGCAGAGTTACTTTCAGCTTAAGCCTCAAAACTATTAATTACTATTATTAAAAGCCCGAATAATCGGGCTTTTAATTTTTGAAAAATATGTAAAGTTTACTTGACATACATAAAATATTATGGTATATTATAAGTGTAAAGTTAACTTGACAATTTTTAAAAGTTTGGAGGAATAGCAGTGTGAAGAATAATATTGAAACTTTAAGAGGTGAAAATGGCATATCTCAGCAGGTTCTGGCGGATGCTGCCGGTGTATCAAGGCAGACGATAAATTCGCTCGAAAAAGGAAAATATAATCCGTCAATTATACTTGCGTTTAAGATAGCTAAGTATTTTAACAAACAAATTGAAGATATATTTATCTATGAAAAAGATTAGGAGGAATTTAATATGAAATCATTAAAGAAGCATATAATTACATTTATAATTTACGGCATTATCGGCGTTGTTTTAATTGCGTTCGGACTGATAAGTCACAGTGACAGCTTTGTTACGTCATTCGGATTTGCTATTTTGGCGGCGGCGGCGGTAAAGATAATCAGACTAATTTTTATAGCCAAAGCCCCTGAAAAGGCAAAGAGATTTGAAAACACACAAAAAGACGAGCGTTACATAGCGCTCGCCCAAAAAAGCGGATATTATACGTTTTTGATATCAGTTTTCAGTGGGGTTGTCGCAGGATTTGTACTGATATTTTTAAACATGGAACAAGCAGCCCGCATTGTCATGAATGTAACTGCGATTGAAGTTTTGGTGTTCGGTATAGTATCGGTTATACTGTACAGAAAATATTAAAAAAGGTCGGTTTAAAACCGACCTTTTTTAATCAACTTATCTGTCTTTTCTGCGTAAGAATACAGGAACATCAATGCCATCATCCTCGCCGACCTTACTGAAAAGGTTGCTTGACGGAGCCGGTTCGTATGTGTTCTGTGTAAATGCAGGCTGCGACGGAGCCTGAGTTGTATTTGTATTAGTATTAGCATTAGCGTTAGACTGAACTTGACCTGCGCTGAAGCTGCCCATTCCGTTTAAAAAGCTGGAAAATGGATTTGATTCCTCTTTCTGATCTTCTTTCGCACCCGGAACATTGCCTTGGAATCCTGTAGCGATAACAGTAATTGCAACTTCATCACCTAAGCTTTCATCAATAATAGCACCGATGATGATGTTTGCATCCGAATCAGCGGCTTCCTCAACCAGCTCAGCGGCTGTCTTAACCTCAAGAATACCGAGGTCTGCACCGCCTGTAACGTTGAGTATAACGCCTTTTGCGCCTTCGATTGTTGTTTCAAGAAGAGGACTATGTATAGCTTTCTTTGCAGCTTCTTCAGCTCTGTTTTCACCGGTTGCACGACCGATACCCATATGTGCAAAACCTGTATCCTTCATGATTGTCTTAATATCAGCAAAGTCAAGACTGATAAGACCCGGTCTTGAAATCAAGTCGGAAATACCCTGAACACCCTGTCTTAAGATATCGTCTGCCATTTTGAAAGATTCAGTAAGCGGAGTTCTGTTTTCAGCGACTTCAAGCAGCTTGTCGTTAGGTATAACAACCAGAGTATCAACTGCGTTCATCAGATTTGCAATACCTATATCGCTGTTTTTCTGACGGGTTTTGCCCTCAAACCAGAACGGTTTGGTAACAATACCGACAGTCAGGATGCCTTCATCCTTTGCAATCTTAGCAACGATAGGTGCAGCGCCGGTTCCTGTGCCGCCGCCCATACCTGCGGTAACAAATACCATATCAGCGCCCTGGACTGCTTTTTTAATATCTTCAACGCTCTCTTCAGCAGCTTTCTGTCCAACTTCAGGAACAGCACCCGCACCGAGACCCTTTGTAACCTTTTCACCAATCTGAATCTTCTGCGGCGCCTGCGACAAGGTGAGGTCCTGCTTGTCCGTATTTACCGCAATAAAATCAACGCACTTAACCTCGGCGTCAATCATTCTGTTGACAGCGTTATTACCGCCGCCGCCGACACCGATAACTTTTATTTTGGCCGGGTTTGTAGCTTCTGTATCAAACTGAAACACGTCATTTCCTCCTCATATAAATAAACTCACAATAATCTACTTTAATTATATCTATTATACCATGAAATTTTATTTTGTAAATAGAAATTTTAAAAGTTTATTAAAATTTTTTGTTATATTGTGACAACGGTTATAAAACTATGGAATTGCGTAAGGGTTTATAAGCAAATTTAACAAAACAAAGATTTGTTATGCCGGCACAAAGTCGAATTTCAACAAAAGTTTTATTTCTCTGCATTTTTATCGGATATCACTGATTTTTGCCACAATAGAATATTTAACAATGACAAAAGAATATTATTGCAAGTAATTATCGTATAAGTATTTTCGCCGTCATCGTTATGAGTTACTTCTGTTGCACTCCAAATCAACACTTTACAATCGTCCGAAAACTTAACTTTTAATATGTAATCTCGCTTGTTAATCTTGAGAATAATGTCATAGCTTCCATCGAAAGAATTAAACTGTGCATCACTGCATAATTTTTCTTTAACTGTCGCGTAGTTGGTTTCCTTAAACTTTCTTGTAACCATAAAAATCCTTCTTTCTGTTTTAAAATTGTAATTAAATTTGCGGCAGCCACTTGAAAAGTTTAGACGCAAGTGGTATAATAATTGTGTGTTTCTGTTTTTAAGCAGCTGCGCGATGCGGGGAGCAGTGTACATCTTTGCCGAGAGTTACTGCTTCCTGTTTTTTATTTTGAGATTAATCATAGCTTCACCCCTTTCATAATTAACCCCAATATTAAAAAATGCGTCAACCGAAGCTGACGCAAAAAAACACATAGCTCCGATTGCTGCGATGCAAATTTTAACACTTAGAATAAGCATGTTAAATAAGAGCATGTGTTTTTATCATAAAATAA
>CAOKIL010000108.1 GCA_948468535.1 uncultured Eubacteriales bacterium | reverse complement strand
CCTGCGGCAAACATTCCGCCGTACCCGTAAACAAACGCAATAATTGCACCTATCATATTGCCGTTCGGTATTTGAGCCGCTATGGCGATAATTGGCAATACAGCAATATATAGAAACAAACAATTTAATGTAATCTGAATAAGCGCTTGCAATGATAATATTACAGAAAAGCCCGGAAATCCTACCACTAATTCAGCGCAAACAGTAAACAATGTACTTATCACGCCAAAAAATACAGAAATCAATCCGCATACAATAAGTTTCCCGCATAATAATCTGCGATACGAAATCGGTATTGGTAAAATTATTTTCAAGGTATCGTCTTTTTCTTCTCTTGCTATTATATATCCTGCGATTAAAGTAATACACATGGGAAATATTGTCAAAGCGTTATTCTTAATAACCTGTTCAGCCAAATTTGAAAATGTCCAGACGCTCCCGTCTTCTGCCGTTGAAGTAAACAATGTCAGAAAAACGGTGAACAGCATTAGCAAAACACCCGCCCACAATATATAATAACGCTTTAATTTTAATAATTCTGTTTTAACAATTCGGTACATAATGCTATTCACTCCTTTTTTTATACAGCCAATCAATCAGTATTACCGACAAAACTGCCATAATTCCTAAAATCATAACTGTTTCAAATGTTGACGGTATTTTATCAGCCAATAAACTCATATTCAAATTTATTCCGTGTTTTACCATATCTCCGGCGCACCAGAGAGTAGTCAACGGGATAGGTATAGCCCATGCTACAAATTTCGGTACTGCTACAAACACACATTCCACCATAAGACAAAGAACGGTGTAAAACAAACATAGCAGTACGGAAAATATATATGTTCTGCTAAAGAATACAACGCACACAATCAGCGGCAATGTGCCTGCTGCTACAAATATTCCCAGTTTCACAGCCATAATCAGCTTGTATGCCAATCCGTTTACTTCTGTTGCAAAACCGCCCAATACTGTTGTAACAATGAATGAGACTACGCTGAAAAGTACCGCGCAAATAAACAGTACAACGATTTTAGCAAGAACCATTTGAGTGCTTGTTACAGGAATTGTACGCAGATTTTTAAACGTGTCGTTGTCTCGCTCCATAAAGAATAGTATAGCCGCGATTATGCCGAGCACACACGGCAAAAGAAGCTGTACTCCATTTCCCAAAACCATATTAAAAAGTCCATCAAAGGCTTCCGCTTTGCTGTCATACCTTGCTATTTCCTGCGGCATTAACATTAAAACAGTAATGGGTATCGGGAACAGCAGCGCGGATAATGCTACAAGCAGCATAAACTTTTTTCGTTTCAATTTCATAAATTCACATTGTATAAGTCTAAGCAATGCCCTCACCTCCGGTTATACGCTTAAAGTAATCTTCAAGGCTTTCCTCGCAGGTATGAGCCTGTGAAACCTCTAATCCGTTCTGAACAAATGAAGCTACTATTTTAGATATAGGCAAATCAAGATTATGAATACTCAAATTATGGTCGTCCTGTATTTCAAAATCTTTTTCATTAAATACATTCTCTAAAATTCTTGCTCCCTGAGCCGTATCGGAAATTGTAAACTGAATACGCTTATTACTTTTGCGCTCCAATTCTTCAAGGCTTTCTTCCTCCAGCAATATGCCGTTGTCAATAATTCCAACATCATCGGCAAGCAACGCTATCTCTGACAGAATATGACTTGAAATTAAAATAGTTTTTCCCCTCGCATTGCACAACTCACGGATAAAATCGCGCACCTCAGCAATACCAATCGGGTCAAGACCGTTAATAGGCTCGTCCAAAATCAAAAGTTCGGGGTCGTGCATAACTGCAAGCGCAATAGCCAATCTCTGTTTCATTCCGAGCGAATATTGAGAAAACAGTTTTTTATCATTGTATGGCAGACTGACTAAGTTCAGCGCATCCTTGATAGAATGACGGTGTGGTACTCCGCGCAGCGTTGCAAATATACGCAGATTTTCCGTAGCGGTCAGATTGGGATAGAAACCGGGAGACTCTATCAGACTTCCGATACGAGGAAGTATTTTCTTTTCGTTTCCTTTAAGCGGTTTCCCGAAGATCGTTACCTCGCCGGCAGTAGGCTTAGTAAGACCGAGCAGCATTTTCATAGCAGTAGTTTTTCCCGCGCCGTTTCTGCCAAGCAGACCGTAAATCCGTCCTTTCTGAATGTGAATGTTCAGGTCGGCAACGCTTTTTTGCGTACCGTATTGTTTTGTAAGATTTTTTGTTTCAATAATGTATTTGTTCATTGTAAAACCTCCTATTCTGCAAAACAGTATATCACATTAACCTTGCATTAACTTTGCGGCAATCTTGCATTAACCTTGCAATTTTTATACGCAAAACCCCGCCTGTGTTCAAGCGGGGAGTGTGTTACTTGATGATTGGGAAAAATATGGTAAATGATGTTCCTGCACCTATACTGCTGTCTGCTTTAATGCTGCCATTCATTTTTTCGGTAAGCTGGCGCGCAATAGACAATCCAAGACCGCTGCCTTTTGGGGAACGTCCTTTATCGCATTTATACAACCGTTCAAAAATGTACTTCAAATCCTCCTTATCAATGCCTTTGCCGTTATCGGATAAAATTAACCTCATATTATCATTTTCATGCGACATAGATAATTTTATTTTGTCTGCACCGCTGTGCGCAATAACATTTTGTATCAGATTATTTAATATCCGTGTATATCCGTTCAAGTCAAGATTTACTTTAATCGGGCGGTCAGGTATATCAATTATATAATCTATCTGATTATCCTCGAATACAGGTATCCAATCAATTAAAATATTGCGTGTTAATTCTGTTATTTCCACCGCAGCTATATTCATAGTAAATTCATTGGAATTTAACTTGAACCAATCGAAAAGAACGTCGATATAATCTTTTAAGTCATACGCTTTTTTACGCGCCGTTTCAATATATTGTTCTCGTTCCTGTCCTGCAACAATTCCTTTATGCACTGCGTCCAAATATCCGATAAGCGTGGTAAGCGGTGTCCGTACATCGTGTGAAAGACTTGTCATAAGCTGCTTGTTGGCTTTCTCTGTTTTGCGATATTCGGTCAGCTCATTCTCATAAGAAATAATAATTTTGTTAATTTCATAAGCAATAGGGGCAACGAGTTCATTTGTTTTGGCTAAAATACGCCTGTTGCCGTTTCCCATTTGTATCTCATTCAAAATTTCTAACATTTCCGATACCTGCATTTTAATATGATGACGAACGCTAAATGAATATAAAACAGCGGCAACCGTAACCAGCGAAAGAATAATAAGAATTATTTTTATATACACCCCTTACACCTCCTTGCTGAAACGGTAACCTATTCCTTTAACAGTCTGTATGAATTTATGGTTATCGGAGTTATCCTCTAATTTTTTTCGCAAGCGGCTGACGATAGCCATAATATTGCTGTCGTCATAAACATACTCCTCACCCCAGACCGCTTCGTATATTTGCTTTTTCGTGAGAATTTTACCCTGATTTTTTGCGCAGTACAATAATAAATCAAATTCCTTTGGAGGCAGTTCAAATATACCGTTGTTTGTTGTAATGGTGCGTTCGTTCAAATCTATTATCAGTCCGTCATATTTTAGCTTTTGTTCGCTCGTTTGATTAAAGCGTGTATAACGGCGGATTAAGGAAATAATACGCGCTGTAAGCTCGTCCATATTAAATGGTTTTGTCAAATAATCATCAGCACCCGAACGCAAACCGTTCACCTTTGAAATATTGTCATTTTTAGAAGTAAGCATTAAAATAGGAATATCGCTCTCTTTCCTTATTTTTTCCAATGTTTCAAAGCCGTCCGGTCCCGGCATCATAACATCTAAAATAATAAGCTGATAATCATTCTCTTTTAATTTAGCCAATCCCTCTGCCCCCGAATGGCAATAATCGGCTTTTATATCTTCTTGAATAACACTCTGTTTTATTAAAGCGCATAATTCCTTGTCATCATCAATAATTAAAATGCTGTTCATTGATTTTCCTGCTCCTTTGCTCTCTTAAATCTTGCGTCAACAGGCTTTTGTGCCTTTTTCGGTATTGCCCAACTTCGTCCGAATTTTACAGCACTGTCAATTCTGTTTTCCTCGCATAATTTTTGTATGCGCCTTTCGGAAATACCCCATTTTTCAGAGGCCTCGGCAACGGTAATGTAATTCATAATCTTACAACTCCCATATATAATTATTCAATATATATTATATACGGATTAACGAATAATGTCAATAATATACTGTGATGTATTTATGTAATTGCATTGATATTATAACTAATTTATAAAAGCTATGTAGAAGTGTAAAATGTATATAGGTGATGTAATATGTCAAAAGAAAGACAACACTATGATTTCAAAGC
>CAOKIL010000107.1 GCA_948468535.1 uncultured Eubacteriales bacterium | reverse complement strand
TATCAAGAATAATAGCAAAACAATGCTTGAAAAGCGCAACCACCTTATAGACTGCCTGATGAACTCAAAACTCGGAGACAGGCTTCATATTAAAAATCATGACACAGGAATGAATATGCTTGCAAAATTTGACAGTAACACCTCCGGCTTTGAGCTTTCAAAACTTGCACTTGCAAACGGAGTTAAAATTTTTGAGCTTTCAAAATTCATACTACAGCCAAATCCGTTATTACCGCAGAATGCCTTTGTTTTTGGTTATGCAGGGCTGTCAAACGATGAAATCGAAAAGGCAGTTGAAAAGCTTGAACTTGCATGGCATGATAAGTAAACAGAAATATGCAGAGTCCGTCAAAAAATTTTCAAAAAATACTTGCAAAAGTAAAAACGCTGTGATATAATAACTCTGTTGTGTGTTCACTGCATAACAAAATATTGAGAAGTATCGAAGTGGTCATAACAGACATGACTCGAAATGTGTTAGTGTAAACGGAAGCCAAAACGTCTCAAATCCGCAACCTGTGCGGGTTTAAGGCGTATCGCCTGACAGAAAACAAACGGAGTTCTAATAGGAATTCTAATAAAATTGAATAAGCGTTATCGCCCCATTATTCGGGGTTAACATATACGGACGGGTATCGAAGTGGTCATAACGGGGCTGACTCGAAATCAGTTTGTCGGTAACACCGGCACGTGGGTTCGAATCCCACCCCGTCCGCCAATGCGGTTTTTACCGCACAACGTAAAACCGCAAGGGAATCCTTGCGGTTTTTATTCATATTTTATTGAATTGCTACTAGAGTTATTGCAAATAACTTTAGAAAGGGATCAATTATTATGAGCAAAATATCTTTCAAAACTTTTTGCATAGAGTTGTATGCAGAGCATATCAAAAAAGACAGTACAGATGTCTATTCCATGTTTGAGAAAAGCGGACTTCTTGAATTGTTGGACGCAGATTATGAAGATTTGCATGGAATGTCTATGGAATATCTGATGCAGTTCTTTGATGATTACTTAGCGGGAGGTCAAATATGATTCTGTATCACGGTTCCAATATGATTGTTGAAACACCAAAAATCATTAAAGCAGAACAGGGGCGAGATTTTGGATTTGGATTTTATACTACTGATATCAAGGAGCAGGCGATACGTTGGGCTATTCGCAAAGCAAAACTGATGCAAAGAAAAGGTCAGCCGTATACGCCATATATTTCTGTTTTTAAATTTGATGAAGAAAATTATCAAAAACTCAGTTGCATCCATTATGATGAGCCATCTATGGAGTGGCTTGATATGGTTTGCGCCTGTCGTGGGGATATTTCCTTTTCCCATGGATATGATATTATTACAGGAAAAATCGCCAACGATAATGTTGGTGAGACTGTAACATATGTTCTGCAAGGTATTATGCGTAAAGAGGATGCGGTCGAACGGCTGAAATTTGAGAAAATCAACAATCAGATTTGCTTTAATACCGAGACGGCACTAAAGTATTTGAAGTATATCGGTTATGAATATTGCAGGTGATTATATGTCAAAAGCATTATACAACGCAACGATTATCCCGGAAATCATTAAATTGATTGTGGAAAAGTACAATTTGTCCGAAAAGGAAGCGATGGACACTTTTTACAAATCAGAAACTGCAAAGGCTCTGAACGATCCGGAAACCGGATTATATGGACAGAGTGCATTATTTATATTTTCACAGTATGTTGTGGAAGAAGAACAGTAGAAATAAAATTGAATCATAAATTAAAAGTGCCTCACTTTTTATAAGGGAAATCAATTTGTCGCCGCATTTTTTCCGACCATAACATAGAATAATATGGCTGAATCATATCTGTCTTTGGTAATAAGGATTTCTTGATTCATATAAAAATCCGGAAAAATACTAAACGACAGCCGCGTGTCTGCATAAATATAATCAAAATTTCGTTTTTATTGTTATGAGAAAAATTTGCTGCATGAATACGAAATAGGCATTGATAGTTATAATAAATAAGCATTGGACATTTTATTCACTTGATTATATAATATAATCGGTAATTTTATAGAGGGCGCAAAGTGTCTTGAATACAGCAGTAAAAAGCAAGGCGGAATTGTTTTCAAACAGAGCATTAAGACAGCTTATTTTTCCACTTGTAATAGAGCAAACACTTGTAATTCTTGTCGGTGTTGCCGATACAATGATGGTATCTTATGCGGGCGAAGCGGCAATGTCGGGTGTTTCGCTTATAGATATGTATGTTTTTATGATTATCACTATAATGGCGGCAGTTTCAACAGGCGGAGCAGTAATCGTATCTCAGTATCTTGGAAATAAAGATAATCGAAATGCAAATTTATCCGCAAGTCAGCTTATGACCGTATCGGGATTAGTTTCCACAGGACTAATGATTATTAGTATGGTATTACATAGAGGAATACTGACTTTGTTTTTTGGAAGTGTAGAGCCTGACGTTATGCAAGCCGCCGACAAATATCTTCTTATAACGGCAATATCATATCCGTTTTTGGGCATCTATGACTCAGGCGCGGCGTTGTACCGCTCTATGGAAAAAACAAACATAACAATGTATATATCTCTGCTGATGAACATTATAAATGTCGTTGGTAACGCTATCGGTATTTTTGTATTAAAGGCGGGAGTGGCAGGTGTTTGATATGACAATTCAAGAGTTGAGCAGGCAATACCATATTGGCATTGATAAGCTGCAATATTTTTTGGATAATCAGCTTATTGAAGAAGAACAAAAATATTCTGACGAAAGCATAAAAAGGCTTAGTCTTATGTGTACCCTGTATGACACAGGTATGCACGCAAAAGCTATAAAAAAGTTTTTGTCATTAGTAAATGATGAAAACTATTCAGAACAGGCAAGCTGTTAAATATGCACCGATATGACTTGCTTGACGATATTCACGAAAAACAAAAAGCATTAGACCAATTAGATTATATGGTACACGAAATTAAAAACAAAAGGAGGAATACAAAATGAAAAGGTTATTATCTTTTATAATGGTTTTATCAATGGCGGCGGTTATGCTGAATTTTAGCATTATACCGTCAAGTGCGGAAAATGAAAATATCTTAATCGCATATTTTGACCGCACCGAAAATTCTGTCGGCGATACAGACGCAACAACTTCCGCAAGCAAGGTTTCAGAGCTAATCCTGCGACTATGGCGCAGATGATTAAAAATCAGATAGGCGGAGATGTTTTTTCTATTATTGTATCAGACAAATATCCGAGCAATTATGACGAATGTTTAGCAAGGGCGCAGCAGAAAAACAACGCGGACGCAAGACCCCAATTAAGTACAACAGTGCAGAATATGAACAGCTACGATACAATTTTTTTAGGTTTCCCTGTGTGGGCAACAACAATACCGCAGGCTATACGGTCATTTATGCGCAAATATGATTTGAGCGGTAACACGGTTATTCCGTTCTGTACACACGACGGTTACGGCAGCGGCAGAAGCTATACTGAAATCAAAAATGAATGTGCAAATAGTACCGTTCTCGACGGATTGACACTCCCTGCTGCTGATATTGTAGGAAAAGATTTAACATCAGTAAATAACAGAATAAACAGCTTGCTCACGGGACTTGGTATTGATATTGGAAGCGGAAAAACAGACGAAACGCCGATTAAAATTACTATTGGTAACAGAGTGCTTGACGGATACCTTAATAATACACCTGAAGCTGAACAATTCAAGGCAATGCTGCCTGTAACAGTATCAATGTACGGCTATGGCGTACGAGAATACTACGGCGGTATAAACAGAAGTATTGAGGACAGCACAGAGGGCAAACTCAATTTTGAAAACGGAGATATAACCTATTGCCCTACTAATAATACGGTTGCGATATTCTACGCGCAGACCGACAGACCAAATCTGACAATGAGAGTTATTTCAATGGGTATGGTAACTTCTGATTTATCTATATTTGATGAACTTGGAACCCGTGAGAATATAACCTTTAGCTTAGCAAACTAACCGGAAAGGAGCAGAGATATGGAAAACACTAAGAAAAATCTAAAATGGGCTTGTGTATTTCTGCTCCTTTTAATTATCTGTCTGTTTGTATCAGTTATTCACGGTCAATTATCTGAAACTGCGAAAACCGCGCAAATAATGCAGTATGGCAAGGTGGTACAAACGATAGATTTACAGAATATAAAGGAGCCGCATGAATTTGAAATCACAGCTATAAACGGCGGTAGTAATATAATTCGTGTGGAAAACGTCAAAATCGGAATAGTTCACGCAAGCTGTCCCGATAAAATATGCGTAAAGCAAGGCTTTATTACAAATGGAACGCTTCCCATAGTATGTCTGCCTAACAAGTTATCCGTTGTGATTACAAATAATAATAACGAATTGGATGCTGTAACAGGAGGGATTACAAAATGAAAACAAAAAAATTAACTTTTATGTCTATGATGTTGGGCTTAG
>CAOKIL010000106.1 GCA_948468535.1 uncultured Eubacteriales bacterium | reverse complement strand
GTTTGATTTTGATGTTTTTGGAACTGACGAACTCTTTGGCACCGGTGATGCCTTTTTGTTATCGGATCCGTTAACATATTCATCAAGTCCGCTTGCGCTCGGTTTTGCGGTTGCCTTTGCCGCAGATATAGCAGAATCATCAGAGAAGTTATATATTTCGTCTGAAGACTTCATAACCTGATACAGTCCGCTTGAAGCAACACCAACGACAAGAACGGCGCTGAGTGCAGCAGGCGCAAGAACTTTCCAATTTGCATGTTTGATAAAGTAATCCGTCTTTCCCTTTGCAAAATCAAACACATTCTTTGCTTTATCAAGAACAGAACCGCTATCATGCAGTTCCTTATACTCAGCCTTTACATCATGAGCAATCTCCTGTAGTTTTTCATGAATACCATCCATCAAATTTAAGGACGGTGCAGGAACTTTTGAACTGCTCATGACACTAATCATATCACGTATGTCGTCAATCTCCACTCGGCACATTTCACAGCTTCGCAAATGCGCTTCTATAGCTCTGCTTTCAGACTCATCGGTTAAATCGGACACATAATCATAAAGTAAATCTTTACATTCATCACATGTCATAGTATCAGGAACATTATCAAATGCCTCATTTGATAAGTCAATATCGCTTCCTGCAATACTGCTGTATACATCAGAATCAGGAGTTCCAAATTCATTCATAAATACTGTATCATTAAATAATGGGGCAGTGTCAACATTCCCAAAACTGTTCACACTGTTTAATACTTCATCGGGATTATCAAAATCAACGTCACTTATCGCCTGAATAAAGTCGTCTGAACTTACAACGTCACCAGAGCCTAAATTAATCTGATTTATATCATCTGCAATGCTGTCCATGACTTCATCATACTTACGCTTTAATTCGTCATTTTTTTCAAAATCCGACATTAGTACCCCTCCTTCCTAAAATACAAATTTCACAACAATATAGCAGCTAATAATAGAATTATACTAAAATCAATATATTGTATAAGCCTAATATATCACTCTCTATATTTGGTTAGACGTAATACTTTTCAAAAAGTTCCCTATCTGTCAATAAAATTTCACGTAAATTTTTTCTGCCTCTGCTTATACGCGATTTCACGGTTCCGACAGAGCAGCCTACAATCTCGGAAATCTCATCATATGACAAACCTTGTATATCACGCAGTATAATTACTGTGCGGTAATCCTCATTCAATTCGGATATTGCCAAATTAATTGCATCTTTGACCTCGCTATCCTCAAGAACTGTTTCAGGCTGAGACGAATCATCCGCAATCTCAGTATATTTTGTATCTCCGTCAGAATTTTCATATCCTTCATCTATTGAGTATGTATTCTTATCACGATTAGACTTTTTTACCAAATCTATACAAGTGTTGGCAGCAACCCTGTATATCCAGGTTGACAGCTTTGACTTAAATTGAAAAGTATTTATATTCCTAAACATCTTTAAAAATACTTCCTGCGACATGTCTGCGGCATCCTCAGGATTCTCCGCATACCTGTATGCAATACTGTATACGACGTTTTGATATTCAGTGATAATTTTTTCAAACGCAGCAGTGTCACCTTTCTGCGCTTTTTTGATAAGCTTACTTTCGTCTGTCAAACCCTCACCTCCTGAGGTATTAGACCAGTCATACAATTTTTATTCATAATTATGACCAATACCATGTTTTAGAATAACATATATTAAGTAATTTGTCAAATAGTTTGACAAATATTTTACGATTTTTATTATTTATTTATAATAGTTATTGATTAAAATTTAATCTTTTTTTATTAATTCAGACACAAACATCTCAACAGCATCCCATTGAGAAATTTTGCCCGTTTTCATATCAATTGAGTATTTTAGTCCTCTGTCAAGCATTCGCTTTAAATACTTTTCACCAAACCTTTTGCTGTTCTCTATAGCATTATTCACTGCAAAAATCGGCGGTTTTCTGTCATAATACTCAAGTATGTCGCGCGCCTCAAAACCATCCTGCTTTAGAAGTTTGCACATTAATAATTCATACAATTGGTCGATTATTATACTCATAACCATAGATGGCGACTGATTCTCTGTTTTCAGCTGCATGAGCTGACATTTTGCCCGCTCACCTCTGCTGTTTACTATGTCCTTGCTGAAAATATCATAGACCTTAACCTCAACAGAAACATCAACTACCGCATCAATATCTGCACGAGTTATTTTGCGTCGTTCTTCACCGAGATATAAAATCAGCTTTTCACAGCTGCTGTTTATCTTATCCATTGAAACACCTGTAAGCCTGATTAAATAGCTCAAATCAGATGCAATAATGTACTTCCCCGCCTTCTCAAACTTCTTTTCAGCCCAAATTTCAAGTTTGTTAACCGGCTGATATTCAAAGTTTACCACGCCGCCGTCTGAATCCTCAATGAACTTTAATATTTTCTCGCGTTTTTTATCAAACTCATCTTCCACAAAAACCAAACAAACATATTCAGGAAGGTCCATAACAAACTCTTTTAGTTCCTTAAAACTCTTAGAGCTTGCATTGTCAAATAAACCGCTGTTCTTTACAAGAACCATTTTTTTCTCCGATGCCTGAGGGAATTGTTCAACCGCTTCAATAAGTTCTTCTATCACAGTATTCCTGCCCTCTAATTTAGTAAAATTAAAAGCCTCCAAATCTTTTGGCACAATTCGCTTTTTTAGTGCATTCACACGATTATTTAACAAAAACTTTTCATCGCCGTAGAAAAAAAACACTCTCGGTATATTATATGATTTAATTTTGCTGTTTAATTCTTCATACTTCATGTATCACACCGCCGCTGTAACATTATAATATTAAATAAAAAGAGTGACCGCATGGCCACTCTTTTTTAAATCAATCTTAATAAATTATTCTTCTTGCACCGGCGAAACGACTGCTGTAATAATCTGAGTCAATGCTCGTATACTTTACAACATCACCGGTATGAGGTGCATGTATCATCATGCCGTCTCCAACATAAATACCAATGTGAGAAGCGTAACCGCCAAGACCTGCGCTGCTGAAACCGATAATGTCACCCGGTATAAGTTCTTCTCTTGATACCGGTATACCATTCTTCATCTGGTCATCAGCTACACGATAAAGGCTGTAACCTAACTGAGCATATACATACTGTACAAGTCCGCTGCAGTCAAAACCGCTCGGTGAAGTTCCGCCCCAAACATAGGGAACACCTAAGAACTGTGCCGCAAAATCACAAACTGCCTGACCGCCTTCGCTGGCCTGAGGCATCGCACCGTCATAAACAGCAATGTAATCCGCCGAAACATAACCCATAAGACCATCATTATTATATGCCACGCAAACCCAACCGGGTTCAATCCAATTAACTCTAACTCTCGAACCATATGTAAGTGTTGCTAATACGCCTGCATCCATTGATGCACCTTGTCTAACATTGAGTGTCGAAACTTGTACAACACCATAGTATTGTGCCGGTTCATCTATTTCATCGTAATCGGCATATGTAGGTACTATTATAAAAGTAGAAATTGTCATCAATACTAAGAGTGTTGCAACAATTCTTCTAAAACTCTTTTTAAAACTCAAAACAAAAAACCTCCAAAAATTTTTAATACGCTTATGCGTATTCTCGGTTTATCTCATTTCATCTCCTTTTAAAATGTATTTTGAACACAAGTCAATTCTAAAATAAATTAAAGAAAAAACTCAATCTAAAATTGACTATGCCAGAATTATACAATGAATGATAAAAAAAGTCAATAGACATAAGTAACATTCTTGAAAGAACTAAACCCAAAAATTCGGACAAGCACCTAACAAATGCCGTGAAAACAGGCGTTTGTGCAATTTGTTAACAAATTGTAAACTTTTATTTACATTATCCAAATATAGAAAAACGCAACGGACTTCTACTAAATTTTGTTTTACAGCAAACTTAAATATCGATTACAAACCGTTTATATTTGTATTACAATTATGTTACAAAACGGTTTTTCTATTGGCAATCAAAATTATATATGGTATAATATACAACATTGTTATGTTGTGAATTTAAATTTTCACATCTAAATATTTTAAACAATAACGATTAAAACACTGTGAGGTTATAAATATGTTAAAAAGTATGACTGGTTTCGGACGCGCAGAAGCAGTAGCAAATGAACAATATGAAATTAAAATTCAAATCAAATCCGTTAATCACAGGTATGCTGATTTTTTAATTAAAGTACCTCGTGTATATGGGTTTATTGAGGAATCTGTACGAGCTAAACTTGCGCAGAGTATTTCACGCGGCAAGGTTGAAGTTCTTATTACTGTGAACAAGCTGACCGGCGATGATAAACAAATTAAACTCAACGAGGATTTAACTAAGTCATACATTGCAAACCTCCGAAAACTCTCGGAGTATGGCGTAAATGATGACATTTCTGCCTCTACTGTAGCCGGATTTACCGACATATTTGATGTTCAGTACAGTGAAATTGATGAGAACGCTATGCTTGATATGATTAATCCTGT
>CAOKIL010000105.1 GCA_948468535.1 uncultured Eubacteriales bacterium | reverse complement strand
ATTTTGAGCCATATTGAAGCTGAATCCGATAAAGCAGTAAAACAGATTTTATCAGCCGCTGAATCAGAGGCGAATAATATAATTAAATCTGCTGAAAGAAAGGCAGATGATATAAAGCGAAACGCTAAGCAGAAAGCTGACGCTTTGTTCAGTGATGTCATTGAGCGTGAAAAAAATGCTCTTGAGCATGCTGAAAGTCAGGAGATACTTGCAGAAAAACAAAAGCTTTTGAACAAGACAATCCTGAATGCGGCAAAGAATGTTAAAAAACTTGATGATAAAAAATATTTTGATTTTATAGAAGCTTTAGTGAAAAAATATATAACAGATACTGAAGCTGACGGTATTTTTTATATGAACAAAAATGATATCAGCCGCATGACAGAGAATTTCAAAAAAATGCTTGCTGATAAATATCCTAATATTAAAGTTGATTCAGATGATACAATTGATTCAGGATTTATTATTAAATACGGTGATATTGAAGATAACTGTACAATAAATACTCTTGTTGAATCAGAGCTTGAATTTATCAAAGAAAGAGTAAATACAGTTTTATTTGCTTAATTTTAAATGTATTTCGGAATGAAACGGAGGAATAGTAATGACCGAGTTATATACTTATGCAGTATCACGAATTCATGCAATTGAGAGCGATTTACTATCTATAAATGATATTGAACAATTGATTTCATGTCCGAACTTTGCGTCTGCTATTAAGTATTTAACCGAACACGGATATGGCTATGACCGTGTTTACTCTGACTTCGAGAGTTTGAGAGAGGACGAAACAGAAAAAATGTGGAGCCTGATAAACGAGCTTGTATCTGACAAAGAAGTGTTTGAAACTATTTTTCGTCCTATAGACTTTCATAATCTAAAAGCTGCAATTAAAATGGTGTTTACTTCTGAATCATCGTCCGATTATTTTCTTAAAGGCGGAACAATAAACCCCAATATCATATATGAAGCCGTAAAACATAAGTCATATGGAGATCTTCCTGAATTCATGCAGGAAACCGCAAAAAATGCAATGTCAAAATTTGCTAAGACTTCAGACGGACAGGAATGTGATATATATGTTGATAAAGTTTGTCTTGAAACAATGCTTGCTGACGGAATTAATTCAAAGGTTCCAATAATTCGCGATTATACTGAATTATATGCGGCGCTCAGTAATATAAAAATAGCTGTAAGAGGGGCAAAGATGCTAAAGCCAAAACAATTTTTTGAAGATGCTTTGGTTGATAAATGTCAAAGTATTAATGCCGATACCTTAGCGAGTTCAGCAGCAAAAGGAATAGATGAACTATATAATTATCTTGAACATACCGATTACCGAGATGCGGTGGATAAGATAAAAACATCAATGTCTGAGTTTGAAAGGTGGACTGATAATCTGATTATGAGGCTTATTAAAAATCAGAAATCAAACCCTTTTACAATTCAGCCGGTGTTCGCTTATATATTAGCAAAACAAAATGAGTTTAAGGCGGTGCAGATTGTTCTTGCCGCAAAGAAAAATGAGCTTGATAACGAATTTGTACGCGAAAGGATTTGTGATTTATATGTATGATATTGCTGTTATGGGAGACAAAGACAGTATCGCAGGCTTTGGCGCACTTGGGTTTAACACATATTTTACCGATAATGAACAGTCGGCAAAGTCTGTTTTTAAACAACTTGTATCAGGTGAAACTGCTGTAATTTTTATCACAGAAAAAACCGCTGCACAAATAAGTGAAGAAATAGAAAAGTATGAGGAAAACCCGATTCCATCTATTATACTTATTCCGGGAGTATACGGTAATACGGGCTCAGGTATGAATGGCGTAAGAGAATCGGTTGAAAAGGCTGTCGGTTCGGATATTATATTTAATTAGGAAGTGAATATTATGCAGAGTGGAACAATAAAAAAAGTTGCAGGTCCTTTGGTTATCGCAGAGAGAATGAAAGAATGTAATATGTTTGACGTTGTTCGTGTCGGCGAAGAACATCTGATAGGCGAAATTATAGAGATGCACGGAGACAGAGCCTCTGTACAGGTGTATGAAGAAACTTCAGGTCTTGGTCCCGGTACACCTGTTGTTACTACAGGTATGCCGCTCAGTGTTGAACTTGGTCCAGGACTGATTGGAAGCATATTTGACGGTATTCAAAGACCGCTTGATGACATAATGAAAATTGCCGGTAATAACCTTAAAAGAGGCGTTGAAGTCCCATCCCTTAAACGTGATAAGAAATGGGACTTTAAGTCTGCTGCTAAAGTCGGTGATAAGGTAACCGGAGGAGATATCATCGGCACAGTCAAAGAAACAGACGTTGTAACACAAAATATAATGGTTCCGCCCGGAATCAGCGGTACTATAACTAAAATCAGCAGCGGAAGTTATCATGTTGATGAAACTGTTGCTGATATAAAATGCAATGATGGTTCAGAAGCTAAAATTACCCTGATGCAGAAATGGCCTGTACGACGCGGCAGACCTTATAAGAAAAAACTATCTCCTGATATGCCGCTTGTGACAGGACAGCGGGTTATTGATACTCTCTTTCCAATCGCAAAGGGTGGTGTTGCATCAGTACCCGGACCGTTTGGAAGCGGAAAAACAGTTGTGCAGCATCAGCTTGCGAAATGGGCTGACGCTGATATTGTGGTGTATATCGGATGCGGCGAACGCGGCAATGAGATGACAGATGTATTAAACGAATTCCCTGAACTAATTGACCCGAAAACCGGAAAGTCTCTTATGGAAAGAACAGTCTTAATTGCCAACACATCAGATATGCCTGTTGCAGCACGTGAAGCATCAATATATACAGGTATTACAATAGCTGAATACTTCCGCGATATGGGATATTCAGTTGCGTTAATGGCAGATTCGACATCAAGATGGGCAGAGGCTCTGCGTGAAATGTCAGGCAGACTTGAAGAAATGCCCGGTGAAGAAGGTTATCCAGCATATCTTGGCAGCCGTCTTGCACAGTTTTACGAAAGAGCAGGCAGAGTTATTACGCTCGGAAACGAAGATAAGGAAGGGGCGCTTTCCGTTATCGGTGCAGTATCGCCGCCCGGCGGAGATATTTCAGAACCTGTATCACAGGCGACCTTGCGCATTGTTAAGGTATTCTGGGGGTTAGATGCTAATCTTGCATATAAACGTCACTTTCCGGCAATTAACTGGCTGACAAGTTATTCGCTTTATATCGGCACAATGGAAAAATGGTTTAATGAAAATGTTGACAGCGAATGGATGAATATGCGCGGCAGACTAATGAGGCTGCTGCAAGAAGAGGCGGAACTTGATGAGATTGTAAAAATGGTTGGAATGGATGCGCTGTCCGCAACAGACAGAATTAAGCTTGAAGCTGCACGTTCAATTCGTGAAGACTTTTTGCATCAGAATGCCTTTCATGAAATTGACACATATTCACCGCTCGAAAAACAGTTCTTTCTGATGAAGCTTTTGATGGAGTTTTATGATGACAGTATTGAGGCGCTTGAACACGGATGCGATGTTGATGAACTGCTGACACTGGCTGTTCGTGAACAAATAGGAAGATTTAAATATTATAACGGTGATGATATACAATCAGAGTATTCTAAAATTTCCGAAAGATTAAATACTGAAATTTCTGAAGTTATCTCAAAGGAGGCTGAGTAATATGCCAAAGGAATACCGAACCATTGAGGAGGTTGCCGGTCCTTTGATGCTTGTAAGAGGAGTTGAAGGTGTTAATTATAACGACCTCGGTGAAATTATTCTGCAAAGCGGAGAAAAACGCCGCTGCAAGGTTCTTGAAATAGATGGAAGCAATGCTATGGTACAGCTCTTTGAGCCTTCAACCGGTATTAATCTTTCCACAAGCAAAGTTAGATTTCTTGGCAGAAGTATGGAACTTGGAGTTTCTGCTGATATGCTGGGCAGAGTTTTTGACGGACTTGGACGTCCGATTGATAACGGTTCTGAAATTCTGCCTGAAGATCGTATTGATGTAAACGGATTGCCTATGAATCCTGCGGCAAGAAATTATCCTGAAGAGTTTATTCAGACAGGTATATCCGCAATTGACGGACTCAACACGCTTGTTCGCGGTCAAAAACTCCCTATATTTTCTGCAAGCGGTTTGCCTCATGCAGAACTGGCGGCGCAAATAGCACGTCAGGCAAAAGTCAGAGGAACAAACGAAAAGTTTGCCGTTGTTTTTGCAGCAATGGGTATAACATTTGAAGAATCAAATTACTTTGTCGAAAGTTTCCGCGAGTCGGGCGCCATAGACAGAACAGTTATGTTTGTAAATCTCGCAAACGACCCTGCGGTTGAACGTATTGCAACTCCCAGAATGGCTCTTACTGCGGCTGAATATCTCGCATTTGAGAAGGATATGCACGTTCTTGTAATTTTAACTGATATTACAAATTACGCTGATGCTCTGCGTGAAGTCAGTGCTGCTCGAAAGGAAGTTCCGGGACGACGCGGTTATCCCGGATATATGTATACCGACCTCGCAACACTGTACGAAAGAGCCGGACGTCAGAGAGGTAAAAAC
>CAOKIL010000104.1 GCA_948468535.1 uncultured Eubacteriales bacterium | reverse complement strand
GTCACCTTGCCAAGGTGAACGTCGCGAGTTCGAATCTCGTCTTCCGCTCCAATACTTATTGATAAAAGACGCATATTATTGCGTCTTTTATCATAAGTATATAATATAGAGATACGGCGCCATAGCCAAGTGGTAAGGCAGAGCTCTGCAAAAGCTTTATTCCCCAGTTCAAATCTGGGTGGCGCCTCCATATTGCGGTTTGGATTATTCCAAACCGCTTAATTTTTACAAGGAGATTTAATTTTGTTATGAGCGATTTGCGGTCTATTCCCGGTGTGGGTAAGGAAACGGAAAAAGATTTGATTATGCTGGGTTATACAACTGTTGATTCTTTAAAGGGAGCAAATCCTGAGGAGATTTACGAGCGTGATTGTATTATGCAGGGTGAACGTATTGACAGATGTCAGTTATATGTTTACAGATGTGCGGTATATTTTGCCGAGACTGAAAATCCTGACCCTGAAAAGCTAAAATGGTGGTACTGGAAGGATAAACAATATCCAGAGGAATAATAAAAACACCTGTTTTTAACCTAACTTTAAAAGTAAATCGGTCAAACAGGTGTTTTTTATATAGTCAATAATATTTAATCAGTAACAATAACTTCGTCAAGAGTGCGTTTAGGTACGTTTATAATTCCGTTTTCGTCCTCAAAGTATTTTACGTTGTTATCCTTAATATCAACCGCTTTACTTTCCTGTGCGGGATAGCCTACAGCGAGAAGATATACTATTTCGTAATCAGTGTTTATTATTTTTTTGAGTTTTTGGCGGTCAAGTGCGCCGAGCCAGCATGTTCCGAGACCGAACTCTGCGGCGGCAAGCATCATATTTGATATGGCAGACCCGGCTTCTGTTTCAAATGTCTTTTTTATATTGGTATCTCCCAGTACAGCTATATAGCATGTCGGTCTTTCGTTTTTGCCGGGTTCCCATTCTGTCAGATACCCTGCCCATTTTGTGCATGGGTATATTTCTTCTGTATTTTCAAGAATTTTAAATTTAAGCGGCTGCATATTAGCTCCGAACGCTGCGAGACGTCCGGCGTCAATAATAGTCATAAGATCGTTTTTTGAAACTTTTTCTTGTTTAAATTTTCGGATTGAACGTCTTGATTTTATTGCTTCCAGCACATTCATGATTATGACCTCCTGAGTTTTATTTTTATATAACATTAACTGATTTAGTAAATTATATATTATATCCCTTGTTTTGTCAAACTACGGTAACAAAAATGTAATGACAATCTGTCGATATTTGTAGTATAATAAGAAATGATTTATAATATGAAAGACAAATGTGCCGAAAGAGGTGGTTATATGTCTGGAAAAGAAAAGTTAAAAAGCAGTGAAAGATATAAAATAATAAAAAGAACCGAATATGAAAACAGAGGTAATGCACCGGTATACATAGATACAAGTGAAGTAATGCTTGACACAGTAAAGCAAAGAACAGTTATGCGGCTTAATATGTATAACAACAGCGTTAAAACAGTAAAGTCGGTTTATTTAAATACAGGATGCTTTGATGAAAACCTTAATCTTTGTGTACAGCTAAAGAATGTGCCGTATGTTAATATGGACGCAGCGGGGTATTCAAACTTTGGCGAGGGTCTGTTGGTAGAAGTTCCAAATCTCACATGTTCGGTATTTGTTGAAGTTTCAAAGATTTTATTTGACGACAGCAGTATATGGGTGAACGGAAATCAGGAACTTGACGAAGATATTGTGTCTGAAAAGGCTGTAGGTGAGGATTGGAACCGTCTGCGTACTACAAAGGCAATACACGAGAGAGAAGCAAGTCTTAAAGGAAAAAAGCGAATAAAAAAACGGCTGCCGTTTAACAGAATGGTCATGATCTGGACAGCGTCGGTTTTGGCGGTTTGTTTGCTTGGTGCGGGAGCGGTCAGTGTAAGAAACTATTTTTCTGACAGGCGTGAATGCTATAAGACAGCAATGAATTATTATATCAACCATGATTATTCAAACGCCGCAAGTGCGCTGCAAATACTTGATGATAACTATACATACTTTGGAAGCGAGGCTAAAGAAATAAAGTATTCTGCAGCGATTTCAAATATGCAGTGCGGAAAGTACAGTCAGGCGCTCAAATATTTTGTGCAATGCGGAAAGTATAAGCACAGTACTGAGAATATAAGAAAAATTGCAGGAATGTACGGCAGATTGATTGGAGCAGGTGCAAATCACAGTGTTGTTGTAAAAGAAGACGGCACAGTAAGTTCATTTGGCGATAACAGTAGTAAGCAGTGTGATACCGATAGCTGGCAAGGAGTTTTAGGCGTAGCGGCGTCAGGAAACCATACTGTGGCAGTGACATCATACGGAACCATGCTTGGTACAGGCGATAACGATTATGGTCAGTGTGACGTAACGGGCTGGCTGGATATAGTTCAGGCTGCGACAGGGAATGAGCACACGGTAGGCTTGAAAACAAACGGAAGAGTTATAGCGAGAGGTAATAATAAATACGGACAGTGTGATGTACAGGACTGGCATGATATAATATGGATTTCAGCGTCGGCAAATCACACTGTGGGACTTAAAAGTGACGGCACGGTTGTTGCAGCAGGTTGGAATAATAACGGACAGTGTGATGTTTCGGACTGGAAGGATATAGTTCTTGTTGTAACAGGTGATAAAAACACTATTGGTATTAAAGATGACGGAACAGTTGTGGCAGTTGGCGATAACAGCAGAGGACAGTGTGATGTTTCAGGATTGAAGAATATTACTTATGTCGCTGTCGGCAGCGAGTTTATAGTATATGTTGATGCTTTCGGAAAGGCAAAGGCAAAGGGGCGCAACGATTTAAATCAAGGATCCGTTTCGCTTTGGAGCAATGTAATGACTGTATCCTGCGGAAGTTCTCATACTATTGGTCTGAGTGACAACGGCACAATATATGCGGTTGGTGATGAAAGCGATAATAAGCTAAAGGCAAGCGATATGACAAATATAGGTGCCGAGAACATACCGGTTGTTGAGTAAGTCAAAAATAGTATATGTATATAATATATTCCATATATTGGAATATCAGAAACAGTTAATTAAATTGACAATGGGATTTTGTTTTGCTAAAATAAAATCATGTTTTTTACAATAAATACTGATAATTATACGGAGGAAAATAATGGATATTTTTGTTGAACAGCTTGTTAAGAAAAAGAGGGATATAAAGGATTTTGCGATTATTATCGGCGGAATAATTGCAGCACTTCTAATAATTTATATGATGTTATCCGTGTTCAATGCGATGCTTGGTTTTATTACGGTCATTGTTGTATTTGCCTTGGTATACGTATTATACCTGTTGATAACGTCGGTTAATCTTGAATATGAATATTGCTTCACTAACGGAGCATTCGATGTTGACAAGATTATAAACCTCAGAAAAAGACAGCGTATGACAGAACTGAATGCAAGAGAAATTGACATAATGGCAAAGAGAACGAGTCCGAGTTTTGAAAAGTATATTAATAACCCGTCGTTTAAAAAAATTTATGCTTGTGAGGACAAAAACAGTGAAAACTTATATTTTGTAGTATACAACGAAAACGGTATACAGAAAATGCTTTTGTTCTCGCCGAACGAAGAAATTAAAGACGGATTTAAAAAGTTTAATCCACAAAAGGTTGAGCTTTAAGTATTAACAGGGAATAGGTATTTATTATGATAGGAATTGATATAATCGAGATTTCCCGTTTTAGGGATATGAATAATCTTGAAATGTTTATAAGGCGTGTGTTCACTCAAAATGAGGCGGATTATTTTGTGAAAAAGCACAGCGGAGCAAAAGGGTTTTATGCGTCGATTGCAGGTCATTTTGCTGCCAAAGAGGCGTTTGCAAAAGCAGTTGGCACCGGTGTAAGAGAATTTTCGCTGTCTGATATAGAGATTTATCATGATGATTTGGGCAAGCCGTTTCTTAAATTTGGCGGTGCGGAAGTCAATGGAACTGTTACCATTTCGCACTCAGACACTGTTGCGGTTGCGGTTGTGTATTTACCCGATGAAATAAAAGGCATAGGATTGCCTGTCTATAAAGAAATTGATGAATACAAGAAGCTGATACCAAATCGTATGCCTTATTATAATAAGAGTGACTGCGGAAAGGTGTTTATTGCCGCAGGCAGTACAGGTATGACAGGTGCTGCATGTTTGGCAGCGGAAGGAGCCTTGCGTACCGGGAGCGGACTTGTAACGGTTGGATTGCCGTGTTCCGTGCAGCCGATTGCAGCGATTAAGCTGACCGAGGCAATGACTGTTCCGCTGCCTGAAAATGACAACGGTACTCTGAGTCTTAATGCACTCGGTGAGATTAAAAGCCGTATGAGTAAAAGTGATGTATGCGTTTTTGGACCGGGAGTGGGTCAAAATGAGGATATACCGAAGCTCATTGATTCATTGCTCTGCGGAAGTTGTGACATGGTTATTGACGCTGACGGACTGAACTCAATAGCCCGCGACATGGATATATTAAGAAAGCATGCAAACAGACGCAGCTGCCGTGTTGTTCTGACACCGCATCCCGGTGAGATGTCGCGTTTGTGCGGCGAGGGTATAGAGGCGATTCAGAATAACAGAGTTGGTGTTGCCAAGAGTTTTGCCAAAGAGTTCGGCGTTGTT
>CAOKIL010000103.1 GCA_948468535.1 uncultured Eubacteriales bacterium | reverse complement strand
CATGGGAAATTCAGGAGAAGGTCAAGAGTGAGGTTGAAGCGATGACCGGCTTGAATGTTGCAGCGGTAAACGTCAGTGTTGAAGGAGTAAATGTTCCTAAAGATGACAGCATGAAAACACAAGAAGATGAAAAGCTTGAAAGCAAAATTGAAGATGTGTTTGAGGCTGCTCATGATGTAAAAGATACGGTTGAAGATTTTGTAAGCGATGCAAAAGAAAAGGCTGCAGAAATTATCGAAACGGCTAAAGAGATGTCTGAGAACTTCAAAAATGATGTAATTGATATCGGTGAAGAAGCCGCTGACACTGCTGAAGATGCTGTCGAAGAGACAGTAGACGCTGTAGAAGATATTGCAGATGAAATTACCGAAGAAATCGACGACGAGGAATAATATACTGAGGAATAACTGCTATGGAAAGAAAAAAGGCAAGGGAGTATGCTTTTGTAGTGCTCTTTCAATACAAATTTCAGCCTGATGAAGTAGGAGATATCTTAGCGGATTTTTTCTTACAGCATGACGTTAAAAAACAGGGCGAATATATAGGCAATATTGTTTCGGGTGTTGTGAAAAAGGTCGATGAAATCGATGCTAAGATTACGGAGTTTTCACGCGGCTGGACGATAGACAGAATCGGTGCCGTAAGTCTTGCGGCACTGAGGCTGGGTACATATGAGATACTTTATCGGAACGATGTGCCTGCTGCGGTTGCTGTTAACGAGGCGGTTAATTTGACTTGTGAATATGCAGGAGAGGAAGCTGTTTCATTCGTCAACGGAGTGCTTGGCAGTATACAAAAGCAGTATGAAGCTAACTCTGATAAAACAGGAAAAACAGATAATTAAAACATAAAATGATTATAACAGAGCGGAGCTTTGCCATATAGGTCAGTAGTTACGCTCTGTTTGGTGTGTAATAAAAGCCATATTGTTCGGATAAAGAGGTATTAAACTAAATGATAGAGAGACAAGCTTTAACGGTAACACAAGTCAATCTTTATATTAAACAGGTAATCGCAAGAGACGAGCTGTTAAATAATATATTGGTTAAAGGCGAACTTTCAAATTTCAAGGCTCATTCTTCAGGCCATATGTATATGTCGATGAAGGATGAAAGCGGAGTAATGCGCGCGGTTATGTTCAGAAGCGCAGCGGCACGTCTGAACTTTAAGCCTGCAAACGGTATGAAGGTTATTGCCAGAGGACGTATAGGAGTATACGAGCGCGACGGACAATATCAGCTCTATATTGAACATATGGAGCAAGAGGGAGTCGGTGATCTCCATGCTGCGTTTGAAAAATTAAAGCAGAAGCTTGACGCAGAGGGGCTGTTCTCGCCGCAGTATAAAAAGCCTCTGCCAAAATATCCAAAGTGCATTGGTGTTGTAACTGCGCCGACAGGAGCGGCAATTAGGGATATAATTAATATACTGTCAAGGCGTTTTTCCTATTCGGACGTTGTTCTCTATCCGGTTTTAGTACAGGGTGAAAATTCTGCCGAAAGCATTGTTGAAGCTATAAGATATTTTAATGAAACCAATCTCGCCGACGTATTAATTGTCGGCAGAGGCGGAGGTTCTATAGAGGACTTATGGTCATTTAATGAGGAATGTGTGGCGAGAGCGATATTTGACAGTCATATTCCGATTGTTTCGGCAGTCGGACATGAGATAGATTTTACCATATCTGACTTTGTCGCCGATTTGCGCGCGCCTACTCCTAGTGCGGCGGCGGAACTCGTTGTTCCGTCACAGGAAGAATTGCGTGATAAGTTTGGCAATGTGTACAGAAGACTGTATATATGCGCTTCACGAATTATTGAACGTAACCGTATGCAGGTTAAATATTATTCAGATAATACATTTCTGAAAAATCCAATGGCAAAGGTTGACGACAGCAGATTGTATTTAGACAGTGTATACCGCGCTTTTGAAAACGCGTATACAAAAGTTTTAAGTGATAAGAAGCAAAGTCTTGCGCTTATCGGTTCAAAACTTAATGCATTAAGTCCTTTGCAGTCTATGGAACGAGGTTTTTCACTCACTAAGGGCAAGTCAGGTTTGGTTAAGAGCATCAGTCAGACTTCAGTCGGTGATAAACTTGAGATACTCGTCAGTGACGGAAGTATCAATGCAGTTGTTGAAGGCTGTGAAGCTAAAACATACAAAGTGCAGACAAAATAAATTTGTTATTGTATATATAGAGAATCAGGAGAATAAAGAATGGAAAATACAGAAAATAAAGTTGCGTTTGAAAATAACTTAAAAGAGCTTGAAGGCGTAGTGAAACAGCTTGAGAGCGGAGATGTAACTCTTGATGAAATGCTGGGATTGTTTGAAAAGGGAGTTGGTTTGACGCGTCGGTGTACATCTGCGCTTGACGAGGCAGAACAAAAAATAAGTGTTCTGATGAGAAGCAAAGATACTGGAGAGATTGAGGAACATCCTTTTAATATAGAAAGTGTGCAGGGGTAGTTTATGAGTAATAAAATATTTGAGGACAAACTCAGCGAATATATAAGCAGAATAAATAATAAGCTTGATGAGATTTCAAGTATTCCGAACCTTCCGCAGAAGTCTGTATATGAAGCAATGCGTTACAGCTTGATGGCAGGCGGGAAGAGAGTGCGTCCCGTGATTACTGCTGCCGTTGCTGAAATGCTGGGCGGAGATGTTGATACAGCGGTTTGTGCGTCTGCGGCAATAGAATGTGTCCATACATATTCACTCATCCATGACGATCTACCGTGCATGGATGATGATGATTTAAGACGCGGCATGGCGACATGTCACAAGGTCTTTCCTGAGAGTACTGCGCTGCTTGCAGGTGACGGACTGCTTAATATGGCATTTGAGCTTTTGAGTGATGATGAATATCTCAAAGTCCCTGCTGATATGAAAATTCGGCTTATTTCTGCACTTTCAAAGGCATCCGGTACGCGCGGTATGATAGGAGGTCAGATTCTTGACCTTGAAGGGGAGAGCAGAAATAATCTTACTATCCATGACCTTGAACTTATGCACAGGGGGAAAACAGGTGCAATGATTAGCGTTTCGGTTGAATTCGGATGCATATTGTGCAGCTTGTACGACAAAACCTCTGATGAATTTGTCAAGATTCGTGAGTTTTCGGAGAATTTGGGGTTGGCATTTCAGATAAAAGATGATATACTTGATGTAATCGGAGATGAAACCGTCCTCGGTAAGCCGATTGGCAGTGATAAATCATGCGGAAAGAATACTTTTGTTACAATACTCGGTATTGAGGAAGCCGAGAAATGTCTTGCCGTTCTGACGGATAGAGCCGTTTCGGCGCTTGATATTTTTGGTGACCGTGCGTGGTTTTTAAAAGAACTTGCCGATGCTTTATTAAGGCGTGATAAATAAACTGCGGTAAATACTATAACGACAGAGGGTTTTATGAGATTTTTAGAAGATTTTTTAAGCAACAGAATTTTTTTTATTGTTTTGTTCGCATGGCTGATTTCATGCGTGCTCAAAGGGATAATTGAGTGTATAAAAAATAAAAAAGTGGACTGGGGTCGGTTTTTCGGTCCCGGCGGAATGCCGTCGTCACACTCGACAATTGTGTGTTCACTGGCTGTGTGCGTCGGAATTTACGAAGGTTTTGACAGTGCGCTATTTGTCATATGCTGCGCTTTGGCGCTTATAGTTATGTACGATGCGTCAGGAATAAGACGTGCCGCAGGAGAGCAGGCAAAGATTATAAACATGATAGTGGACGCATGGGAGGAACGCGATCCTGTCTTAAAAGAAAAAAAGCTCAAGGAACTTTTAGGCCATACACCGCTTGAGGTTCTCGGCGGAGCAATTTTGGGCGTATTGTTTGCTATCACAGCGTCTGCAATTATTGGATTTTAGAAAATGCTTGACAAAGCTGATAAACCGTGCTAAAATAACAAAAGAGCGTTGATGAAGACAGTAGTCGCTGCCAAAAACCAAAAGAGAGAGAATGTCATGGGCTGGAAGCATTCTTTGGCGGGGCAGAGATGAACACCACTTCGGAGCTGCACGCTGAACGATATCTATTAAGCGTTGCCGTATGCCATACGATAATGGTTAAGTGAGTGACAGCATTATGCTGTAATTAGGGTGGAACCGTGCAAATTTTCAGCACCCCTAAAGTATGAGTTTTCATACTTTAGAGGTGTTTTTTATTTTATAATTTCAATACAGAAAGGAACTTTTAAAATGGATGAACAACTACAAACACTGAGACATTCAGCTTCACACGTATTGGCTCAGGCAGTAAAAAGACTGTACCCCGATGCAAAATTGGCGATAGGTCCTGCTATTGATACCGGATTTTATTATGATTTTGACACAGAACATACCTTCACTATGGAGGATTTGGAAGCTCTTGAAAAAGAGATGAAGAAGATTGCAAAGGAAAATCTTAAAATCGAGAGATTTGAACTCCCGCGTGATGAGGCTTTGGAACTTATGAAGGACGAGCCATACAAGGTTGAGCTTATAAACGAATTACCTGATGATGCGGTAATATCATTCTATAAGCAGGGCGATTTTACTGATTTATGTGCAGGTCCTCATGTGAATTATACAAGTAAGGTTAAGGCTGTAAAGCTGCTCAGTGCAACAGGTGCATACTGGAGGGGCGATGAGAAGAACAAGATGCTTCAGCGTATTTACGGAACTGCTTTTACTAATAAGGCTGAACTTGAAGCGTATTTGGAACAGATGGAGGAAGCGA
>CAOKIL010000102.1 GCA_948468535.1 uncultured Eubacteriales bacterium | reverse complement strand
ATCTCTGCCGCTTCGTCAAACACCGCACGCTCCTCTTCTGACAGACTTTCAAGGAACTTTATATTCGCAATCAGCATATCCGGTACCATCTGATGCTCGTTATAACTATAATACTTTGCCACCTCGCCGTGTTTGTTGTTCGTGAGTGCAAGTTCGTTGTTCTCAGCTCCGTCTATTACCCCCTGCTGTATCGCCGTGTATACCTCGCCAAAAGTCATAGGTGTAGCTGATGCACCAAAAGCCTCCATCATCCTTACATTGGTCGGGCTTTGCTGAACTCTGATTTTCTTACCCTTTAAGTCATCAGGTGTGCGTATCGGCTTTGTCGCGTAGAAATTTCGCGTTCCTGCATCCAGCCATGTCACTGCCTCAAATCCTGATCTGTCCGTTGACTTATATATACCTGTCATAAGCCCATCGTTTTCCATCACTCTATGATATGATTCTTCGCTATTAAACAAATACGGAATACTGAATATGCTGTATATATCGTCAAAAGTTTCAAGATTACCGGTACTTGCAACAGCATAATCTATCGCACCTGTCTGAACAAGCTCTATCGCCTTAACAGAAGCGCCTAAAAGTTCGTTTGGGAAAATTTGAACATCAAATTTGTCTCCGAGTTTCGACTCAACATACTCCTCAAATGCAAGTAAGCCAATATGGTCAGGATGTGTCTCGGACTGTGAATGTGAAATCCTGACTATACGCCTATCAGATATATTAACTCTGCATCCGCTCAGAATTACTTGCAGCATAATAAAAACCGTAAAAACAGCAAACAACTTTTTTAAGTACTTCATTAAATACCTCCTGACCGGTCTAAGCTTTCTGTACCTATCTTTTCCAAAAAAATTAAGAAATATGTATATTTATATTGCAAAATTTTGTTGCATATGTTATATTATTGATTAGATATTAATTTTAATAAATATACATAAGGAGCAAAAGAAATGAGATATGTGATTGGTGTTGACATCGGTACAAGCGGTACAAAAACCGTGTTATTTGACGAAAACGGAAATTCTGTGGCAAGCTTCCTTGTTGAGTATCCTCTGTATCAGCCAAAGATCGGCTGGGCTGAACAGGACCCTGAGGATTGGTGGAACGCAACTCATACAAGCATCAAAACTGTAATAGAAAAATCAGGCGTAAACCCTGACGATATAAAGGGCATAGGTCTGTCCGGACAAATGCACGGTCTTGTTTTGCTTGATGAAAACGGCAAGGTTCTCAGAAGATCAATTATCTGGTGCGATCAAAGAACAATTGAGGAAGCTGAGGATTTGACAAACAAACTCGGACGTGAACGTCTGATTGAAATCACCGGTAATCCTGCTCTCACAGGATTTACAGCAGCTAAAATTTTATGGGTTCAGAAGAACGAACCTGAAATTTATGCCAAAACTGCAAAAATCCTTTTACCTAAGGATTACATCCGCTATATGCTTACAGGCGAATATGCAACTGAAGTTTCAGACGCGAGCGGTATGCAGCTTATGGATATCAAAAACAGATGCTGGTCAGATGAGATTTTAGAAAAACTGAATATTAACAAAAATCTCCTCGGCAAGATGTACGAATCATGTGAGGTCACAGGTACGGTTCATAAAGCTGCGGCTGAACTCACAGGTCTTGAAGTCGGCACAATCGTAGTAGGCGGCGCAGGCGACCAGGCGGCAGGTGCAGTTGGCAACGGTATAGTTAAACCTGGCATTGTCTCATCAACTATTGGTACATCAGGCGTTGTGTTTGCTCACATGGACAATATTCAGATAGACAAAGAGGGCAGAATCCATACACTCTGTCATGCCGTACCGGGCAAATGGCATGTTATGGGCTGTACACAGGGCGCAGGTTTGTCGCTCAAATGGTATCGTGACAACTTCTGCCACGCTGAGATGGACGCTGCTGACGGAATGGGCGTTGACCCATACTATCTTATGGATCAGCAAGCTGCTAAAATTGCCACCGGTTGTGAAGGACTTATGTATCTGCCATATCTCATGGGCGAGAGAAGCCCGCACAATGACCCGAACGCAAAAGGCGTATTCTTTGGTCTTTCAGCCAAGCATAACAAATACGACATGCTCCGCGCAGTTATGGAAGGCGTTGCATACAGCTTGAGCGACTGTCTTGAAGTAGTCAAAGAAATGGGAATAGATGCGTCAGAAGTCCGTGCATCGGGCGGCGGCGGAAAATCAAAATTGTGGCGTCAAATGCAGGCGGATATGTTTGGATGTGATATAAACACAATCAATGTATCAGAAGGTCCGGCTCTGGGCGTTGCACTTTTGGCGGCTGTCGGCGCAGGAATTTACAGCAGTGTGCCTGAGGCATGCGAAGCCACAATCAAGGTTAAAGAAACAATGAAGCCGATTGCCGAAAATGTCGAAACTTATAAAAAATACTTCCCGATTTATCAGGGAGTATATAAAGCTCTTAAACCGCAGTTTAAGGCTGTAGCTGATGTATAATAATAAAAGTTTGAATAATAGCTCCGGGTGGATTTAATCCACCCGGAAGTTTTGTACTTAGTGAATATCTATTCTTTATTCTCTGTTGTATTCGGTGTATAGTTATGAGTAAACGGATTTCTTTCTCCATTGACTTTCAGAAAATCATAATATTTATCAATTAACTTCTGTACTGTATGGCTTCTGTCACTTTTTATAGCCTTCAAACACATGTGCATCAATCCCAGTGCGGCGTCTTTTGCACGAGTTATAAAATCATAATCTACTTCTGATTTTATAACTTTTCTGTAGATATAATCTTCTGCCGAGCAATATAGCATACAAATTCCTGAAAAAGTCATTTGATCTTCTTCTGTCAAAATTGTCTTTTCTCTAAATTTCTTACTTTTGTTTTTATCTTTTTATTTGTCTCCTATCATTTGTATCACAACACTGCATTTGTTGCATTGTCAATATATTTTACTACAAAAACGTTCTGTGCATCATCACTATAACAAACAATAAAACAATACATTCACTAACAGTCATTGACATCCAAATTCCGTTTATACCAAACACTGACGCAAGTATAAACACAACAGGTATTATAACCACAAATCCCCTTAATGCTGAAATAATAAATGCGTTTTTCGGCTTATCTACCGAGCTGAAAAATGTCGCACATAATATATTAATCCCCATAAATATAAATGCGGTAAAATACATACGCAGTCCGTTTTCAGCCATTTCGGCAAGTCTGATATCGCTGTCTCTGTTGAATACTCCAACAATTGGCTTTGCAAAAACAAATGTTATTATATAAACAACTGCTGCGATTAAAACAGATGTAATTATACCGTATATCAATGCTGATTTGGCATTACGTTTACTGCCTGAGCCATAGGATGTACTGATTATAGGCTGTACGCCCTGAGAAATACCGTTGAATACCGCAATAACCACAAGAGCAATATTCGCTATAACTCCATATGCCGCTACACCTATGTTTCCGGCGATATTTAATATACTTGAATTAAACACAATCATTACAATTCCTGATGAGAACTCTGTTATCAGTGATGATATACCCAGTGTTGATATGTCCGCCAGTGACTTGAATTTTACTCTTTGCTTTATGAACGAAAACGTGTTTTTTCGTCTTACGAAATGCGATGACAGCATTAATATACTTATAACAGGTGCAAAGCCGGTCGCCAGCGCCGCGCCGAACATACCCATATTGCACGGAAATATAAATATGTAATCAAATACAATATTTGCACAGCTTCCAACAAGCATAGCAACCATCGGAAGTCTGGGGTTGCCGTCATTCCTTACAAAGCATATAATGCAGTTATTAAACAAAAACATCGGTGAAAAACTTAAAAAAGTACGCAGGTAAACCGATGTATATTCAAGCGTTTGACTGTCTGCGCCCATAATACATGAAATCGGCTTTGAAAATATTCCCAAAGTCCAAAATACACATGCCGCAATTATTACATAATATACCGACTGTGTAAACACATCTTTTGACTTTGATATAGAAAAGCGTGTCGCCCCGCCCATTCCTATCATCAAACCTATACCATTTAAAAAGCTGTATATCGGAATGGCAAGATTTAGCGCTGTCAATCCATCAGAGCCAATACCCCGCGCAACAAAAAACGTATCAGCGAGAATATAGCATGATAAACCTATCATTCCGATTATATTAAGCGAAACATATTTTGCAAAAAGTCTTTTGATATTTGTACTACTCATTCTGCCCCCTCCTTAATAACAGAAAAAGCATTTAATATTCTGTACCTTCAAAGGCCTACGGTACAGAACTTAAATGCTTTAAACAATCTCTATCCGGCGATAAAGATTAATTTCTATTTATCTATATATTTATAATATATCATATATTTTATAAATATTCAATATACATACTACACAAAATTTTATTATTTAAGACGCAGCAGCGGCTCTCCGGCTCTCACTTCACTGTTTATGCCCGGTATAATTTCTATATCCGAATATTTATCGGTATTATTAATTATTATCGGTGTGACAACAGGATACCCCTCTGTCTTTATTGCTCCCAAATCAAACTCAATTAGAGTATCTCCTGCTTTGATTACATCGCCCTGCTTTAAATCACATTTATAATGTCTGCCGTTTAACTTAACGGTATCCACACCGACATGGATAAACAGTTCTGCACCATTTTCTGCAATCAGTCCTATTGCATGCTTCGTATCAAATACTGCGCCAACCTTTCCGTTTACCGGTGACAGAACTCTTGCGTCTTTAGT
>CAOKIL010000101.1 GCA_948468535.1 uncultured Eubacteriales bacterium | reverse complement strand
GTTTTTTTGAATTTTCTTTTCATAGATTAACGCTCCTTTAACTCAAATCCGTCCGGCTTTAAATTCAACGTGTCGAAAAACTATGTTTTTCAATTAAAAGTCTAGCCCAATTCCGCTCTTCTCAAACAACTGGCGCATGTATTGACTCATTTAATTTGAGTACAACTGTTAGATTGAGCATGCCACATCAAGATGTGGGTCACAGCCCACCCGAGCGGTGCTTCGCAAACTCTGAGAGTTTGCTTCAGCCAAAGGGGATTTTATCCCCTTTGAAACCCCTTAAATTTGGTACTTGCACAAATTTCAACAAAGGCTTTAGCAACTTTGCCGCCACGGCTTGGCATGGCGGAATATGGGTTCGGCATTAGATTCAAAGGCAAAGCCTTTGCTGAAATTTGACTTTTTTGATAGTCTGACTCAAAACCATATGGCTTTGAATTATATTTCTATATATCATTATAACATACTATTCTACAAAAAGCCATACCAAACATAATAATCTTTTGTTAAATTTAATTTGCAGTGAAATTAAAAAACATTTGACATAATTAGCATATTGTCATATAATTATATATACTAATGAATTCGAGGAGGAAAATTAATTGAAACAGTACAACGTTGGAATCATCGGAGCTACGGGTATGGTAGGACAGCGTTTTATTACACTGCTTGATAACCATCCCTGGTTTAATATAAAGCTTCTGGCGGCGTCGCCGAGAAGCGCAGGAAAAAAATATACAGAAGCAGTAGGTCAGCGCTGGGCAATGAAGGACGGTATACCGCAAAGCGTCAAAGATATGGTTCTCTATGACGCAACTGCTGATATTGATGAAATCGCAAAACAGGTTGACTTTGTATTCTGCGCAGTTGATATGAAGAAGGACGAAATCAAAGAGCTTGAAGAACGTTATGCAAAAGCTGAATGCCCTGTTGTTTCAAACAACTCAGCACACAGACATACGCCTGACGTTCCTATGATTATCCCTGAGATTAATCCGCAGCATACGGAGATTATCCCTATGCAGCGCAAAAGACTCGGTACCGAGAGAGGTTTTGTCGCTGTAAAATCAAACTGCTCACTTCAGTCATATCTGCCGGCACTCGCTGTAGTAAATCAAAAGTACCCGATTGACCATGCACTTGTTACAACATATCAAGCTATCTCAGGTGCAGGCAAGACGTTTGAAACATGGCCTGAAATGGTAGATAACCTCATACCGTATATCGGCGGCGAGGAAATGAAGTCAGAAGTTGAACCTAATAAAATCTTAGGTAAAATAGAAGGCGGTGAAATCGTACCGTCAAATGAACTTCAGATTGAATGCCAAACATACAGAGTTCCCGTGTCGGATGGACATACGGCGGCTATATTCTTCTCGTTCAAAGACAGCGCAAACAAACCGTCTGTTGAAGAAATCGAGAACATGTGGAGAGAATATAAAGGTGTGCCGCAGGAACTTGAGCTTCCTCACGCACCTAAGCAGTTCATCTATGTTTATACCGAAGATGGCGAACCCGATCAGCCTCAGATAAAAACCGCACGTGAAATAGGCGGCGGTATGGCTATCTCATGCGGACGCTTGAGAGAATCTGTACAATATGATTATAAAATGGTTTCAATGAGCCACAATACATTAAGAGGCGCGGCAGGCGGAGCTGTACTGCTCGCTGAATTATTGGCAGCAAAAGGTTATTTTGAATAATTATCACAGAAAGGATTTTCGTTATGAAGGAGCCTATTTTTACCGGCAGTGCGGTGGCAATAATCACACCGTTCACTGAGACCGGAGTTGATTATGAAAAGCTTGAAAAGTTAATCGAGTTTCACATCGCAAACCATACAGACTGTATTGTTGTATGCGGAACAACAGGCGAATCATCCACCATGCCCGATGAGGAACACAAATCGGTCATAAAATTTACCGTGGATAAGACAAACAAAAGAATCCCTGTCATCGCAGGAACAGGCAGCAACGACACAAAACACGCTGTCGAGCTAAGCAAGTACGCCGAGAGTGTTGGCGCAGACGGTCTTTTGATTGTAACACCGTATTATAACAAAACAACTCAAAAAGGTCTGTATCTTCACACCAAAGCTATTGCTGACAGCGTGAAGATTCCGATTGTGCTGTATAATATTCCGGGGCGTACAGGCGGTCTTTCTTTCTCGATTGATACTCTTAAAAAATTGGCTGAAATCCCGAACATTAACGCGATAAAAGAAGCAACGGGCAACCTTGCATTTGTTGCCAAAGTTGCCGCCGAGACTGACCTTAATATCTATTCGGGCAATGATGATATTATTGTCCCGGTCATGTCGCTTGGAGGCAAGGGTGTAATCTCGGTTATGGCTAATATACTGCCTAATGAGACACACGACATATGTGCAAAATATGCTAATGGAAATACCGAGATGTCAAAGAACTTATTTCTTAAATATCTCGATTTGGTTAATAAATTATTTATTGAAGTTAACCCAATCCCGATTAAGACAGCAATGAATATACTCGGCTATGAAGTAGGTCCGCTCAGAATGCCGCTGTGCGAAATGACTGACGAGAATTATGCGGCGCTTAAAGCCTCGCTCGAAGAAAACGGCGTTAAGTGCCTTTTATAAAAATAATCAACAGAAATCAGACGGATTGAACTCAAAGCACAATCCGCAGTCTAAACAGGTGATACAAATGACAAATATTTTATTAAGCGGAGCAAACGGAAAAATGGGGCAGGCGGTAACACGCGTTGCACAGAGCAATGACAGCGTTAAAATCGTTGCAGGTTATGATATTAACACAACGCAGAATTCAGACTTTCCGGTTTATGACAAACTCAGCGAAGTCAAAGAAAACGTTAAAGACATAGATGCAATAATAGACTTCTCGCACCCGGCAATGTTTGACAGTCTGCTTGAGTTTGCAAAGACCAATAATATACCTGTTGTATTTTGTACAACAGGACTTTCAGATGAGCAGATTTCAAGTATGAAAGCGGCATCAAAATCCGCACCGATATTCTTCTCTGCCAATATGTCAATTGGAGTTAACCTTTTGATTGACCTTGTTACAAAGGCGGCAAAAATTCTTCAGGATAATTTTGATATTGAAATCGTTGAGAAACATCATAACCAAAAACTTGACGCACCGAGCGGTACTGCTCTTGCAATCGCTGACTCAATCGCTGATACTGTAAGCTATAATGCTGAATATACCTATGACCGGCACAGTGTACGCAAAAAACGTGAAAAAACAGAAATCGGCATCCACGCAGTGAGAGGCGGCACTATTGTTGGTGAACACGATGTAATATTTGCCGGCAATGACGAGGTTATTGAAGTAAAGCACAGCGCTGCTTCAAAAGAAGTCTTTGCAGTCGGAGCTGTCAAAGCAGCAGTGTTTATGAAAGGCAAATCCGCCGGCTTGTATGCAATGAAAGACCTTATTGAAGAGTCATAATAAATATAAATATTTGGAGGTTATCTCATGATTAAGACTATTACCGACATTTCCTTTTTCCCGGAAGTTGCTATTGTCACTCTTAACAATGTTCCTAACACTCCCGGAAGCATCGCAAGCATACTGAGCATAATCGCTGAAAACGACATCAGTATCGACATGATTAGTCAGACCGCACCGTACAAAGATAAGATAAGTCTTTCGTTCACTATTTCTGAGGATGATTTAAGTGCGGTAATCGGACTGACAGGAAAATTCAAATCGCTTGCGCCGTCAATCAATGCAGACATAAACGGCAATAACACCAAAATCCTGCTCAGCGGTGAAAGCATGAGGGTTGAATCAGGAGTTGCCGCAGAACTCTTTGCACAGCTTGCTGAAGAAAACATCAGAGTTAAGTTAATTACCACAGCCGAAACTGAAATATCATGTCTGATAGATATAAAAGATGTAGAAACCGCAAAAAAGATTTTAAGATAATAATTTTTAAACAGTCTAAACCCCACACCTCATGGTGTGGGGTTAAATTTATTAATGATGAAACAGTCTTATACCTGTGAATGACATAGCTATGCCATACTTATTGCAGGTATCGATTACATTATCGTCTCTGATTGAACCGCCCGGCTGTGCTATCGCAGTTACGCCTGACTTGTGTGCACGTTCAATATTATCGCCGAACGGGAAGAACGCATCACTTCCGAGAGATACATCGGTATTCTTTTTGAGCCACTCCCTCTGCTCTTCTTTTGTGAACACCGGCGGCTTGGTTTTAAACGTCTTTTCCCATATTCCATCTGCAAGCACGTCCATATATTCATCTGAAATATAAACGTCTATTGCATTGTCTCTGTCTGCTCTCTTGATGCCGTCAACAAAGTCAAGCGCAAGCACCTGCGGAGCCTGTCTGAGCCACCAGATATCAGCCTTGTTGCCGGCAAGACGTGTGCAGTGAATACGCGATTGCTGTCCTGCACCTATGCCGATTGCCTGACCGTCCTTGACATAGCACACGCTGTTTGACTGTGTATACTTGAGCGTAATAAGTGAAATCATAAGATCACGGAGCTGTTCGTCCGAAACATTTTTGTTGTCAGTCACGACATTTGATAGAAGTTCTTTGTTAATATCAAGCTCATTTCTGCCCTGCTCAAAAGTTATACCAAAAACCTGCTTTTTCTCTACAGGAGCCGGTACATAATCCGCATCAATCTGAATAACATTATAATTTCCGTTCTTCTTGCCCTTTAATATTTCAAGAGCCTCATCAGAATATTCCGGAGCAATTACACCATCTGACACTTCTTTCTTTATAAGAAGCGCAGTAGCCTTGTCGCACTCGTCTGAAAGCGCAATAAAGTCGCCAAATGATGACATTCTGTCCGCACCCCTTGCACGTGCATATGCGTTCGCAAGCGGTGTGAGCTCAATTGTTTCATCCACAAAGTAAATCTTTTTGAGCGTATCCGAAAGCGGAAGTCCAAC
>CAOKIL010000100.1 GCA_948468535.1 uncultured Eubacteriales bacterium | reverse complement strand
TTGAGATTCTGTACGGATCAACTTCATTACCTACACCGCCGCTGAATGAGAACGATGTAACAACACCAATCGTAAAATCAGCCGATGCGGTTAAACCTAACGAATCTGTTGCTGTCACAGTGAACGTAAATGTGCCATTAGATAACGGCGTACCCTGAATAATACCTTCTTTTGTGAGAGTCAAACCGTTAGGAAGCGAACCGCTTGTCAGCGTGTATGTGATTCCGCCGTTGACGCTTGTCGCTGTGGCAATATCCTGATAGTATGAATTACCCTTGATACCGTTTGCGATTGTCTTGCTATTATATTTCGTACCATCATACGTTGTCATCTCAACCGGGCTTGAATCTGTATACCTGCCTGACTTATTTGTTGCACGAACTTTAAAGTAGTATGTTGTATTCGTACTCAAACCGGTTATTGTACCGCCCGATACAATATTAGCTTCCTGTGTCATACTGCTTTCACTTGTACCGTAGAATACTTTATACGTCAGTCCATCCAAGCCGTCGCCATCGTATGCCGGAGCCGTCCAGGTTAATTTTGCAGCGGCGCTGCCGTTGCTTACTGCTTGTGCAGCAGTCACATTTGTCGGCGCACTCGGGTTTGAGATTGAAACTACAAATGTAATTTCTGCAGTTTTGCTATTGCCATCCTGATCTCTTGCCGTGACATTAAATTTAAGCGTTCCTGCTTTTTTCGGTCCGCCCGAAGTAATCTTACCGTTGTTAAAATTAAAGTTCCATTCTGTTAAAGTCTTTTTGGTTGCATCATCGATTGAATATGTTATTGTGCCATATCCGCCTGTTGCAAGTGCAACATTACAACTGCTGCCGTGACCAACAGTCCAATATCTGTTGGTATAGTTATCATATTGCAAATCTTGGTACACATATAAAAATTCATCCAATGATGTACCGGCCTCACTACTATTACTTACAGTAAATTTATACCGTTTACCCATTACTAAGTTAGATATAGTAGCCGATTTTTGAGAAACAGTCGTTGAATTCTCAATATTATTCCCCTTATCATCTGTATAAGAATAAGTTACTCTATACATTGAGGCGGTACCTTGCCAGCTTAAACTAACAGAACCATCGCTATTTCGTTTTGCGGTAAGGTTATAAGGCTGAACATTGCCGCTTGTCGCTTGAGACGGCATTGAATATCTACCTTTTGTACCGCCTCCGGTAACAGTTCCTGTAACCTTAGCAGAAGTATTGATATATACATTACCTGTGCCCTTAGCTCCGGTGCTGCCCGTATCGCCCCAAGCCATATAAGTCTGATAACAACCGCTGCCTCCGCCGCCTCCGCCGGAACCAATACCGTCACCGGCGTCGCTTTCGCTTGTGCGAGCATTATAATATCTTAGGCTATCATGACCACTGCCTCCGGTAGCATTAACGGTAACTCTGTCTGTTATGTAAATATTACCATAATTATCTGCATTCTCTCCGGCTTCTGCACAAGTCCATGACGTAGTCTCACCACCACGTGCGCCTTCGGAACCTATACCGGCAGATCCGCCTGTCGGACCGGTGATATAATAATACATCGGCGTCTCATCGTCAGTGTTACCAACACCAAAATCTTTACAATCAATTCCATCTGCGCCGTATGCATTTACCGTACCGCTGCCGCCAATATATAATGATGTGTTTACACCCGTTTCAATAGCAGGATGAACATAAGGTATCTCTGGTGCGCCATATACATTCAAGGTTCCGTCTACAATCAAATACAAAGTAGCATTATCATTAACGCTCAAAGGAAAATTATAATCACCGCGAAGCGTAGTAGTTACACCGCTCGGAACATATAAAGTAGCCTTGTAATCCGAACTAACGTGTATACCACCGGTATTAACATCACATGCCGGAAGCTGCCATTTATCGCCATCGGCTAAATAGTAGTAGCGATTCTTATAGTAATTCTCAAAATTATCTTTCGTTAAAATCGGAAAACTGCTGGTTGATGCAGCATCAACCTCAACCTCAGGTATAAACATAAACGACATCACCATAGCAAATGCCAATACAAATGAAAGCCAACGTCTCACCTCCCATACTTCATGTAATTTCTTCACACTAAACTTTTTACTCATATTAAAGCGTCTCCCCTCTTATATAAATTTGAAAAATTTTAGTGCATGCGGACTGTTATGCACTTGTCATCTTAATATCAGTCTATGCAGCAACCGCCAAAGGGGGACACCCCCCTCGGTATCGGTTTGTTACACAAACTTAATATTAACTCAGACACATGTCCGCATTTCACGGGCAATAAATACCCATTCTTTTTCTTTGTAACGGTATTGTAACATAATCGTGTCAATATATGAACAATGCACAACAAGTATATAAATATACAGTACAACCACGTTAGCCCCTGCCAAACCCTGATTTCACGCGGCTTTACAGACTGTCCCGAAAACCCTCGCAATTTTGCAAATAACAAAAAAAATTAAATTTTTTTATCAAAACTTTTAATTTAAAAACAACACCTTTACAGATGAAACAGAACTATTGTTTAAAGTAATTTAAAAAAATTTTTAAAACCTTTTGAAACATGTAAATAATATGTGTATAATACATATTATCTTGCCGGTGTGTATGCGTAGTAAGGATTTAATACGGAACTTTGCGTTCACGCTTTTTGCATAACTCAAAAAGCGTGGTCAATAATGTGGTCAAAACAAAAAAATCCCTACAGAAACTAACGTTCTACAGGGATTTTGAATTAGCAACTCCTATGGGAATCTAACCCCTGAGAAAGTTTTTTGACAACTGAATTAGTAAAAAGGAGGTACTTATGGGACGAAGAACAAATACTGCAATGTGGTATGAAAAACAAAACCGTTGGAAAATAAACGTACAAAAAGACGGAGTGCGCCGCTCATTCTACTCATCAAAGCCGGGAAGAACAGGGCAAAGGGAGGCAAACAGAAAAGCCGACGAATGGCTTGACGATAATGTAATCAGTTCATCAGTAAGAATTTCTAAGTTGTATGAGGAATATCTTGAAGAAAAGAAAATAACCACCTCAAAATCAAACTGCATAAAACTTGAATCTTTAGGAAGAAACTATATACTGCCTCACATTGGTAATTTAAAAATTTCTGTATTGACAGAACAAAAACTCCAAAATATCATTAATTTAGCATATAAAAAAGAATTATCCAGAAAAACATTAATGAATATTAAATCTACCATAACAGAGTTTATAAAGTTTTGCCGAAAGTCAAATGCTACAACGCTTTATCCAGAATATTTAACAATTCCCAAAGGTGCAGCGTATAAAAAAAAGAAGATTTTGCAGCCTGATGATTTGAAAAGACTTTTTAAATATGATAATATTGTTATGAATGGCACAGAAACATATGATGAGTGTGTTCCTGCTTATAGGTTTCAGGTATTAAACGGACTGCGTCCGGGAGAATTGCTCGGATTACAATGGTCAGATATTGACCCATCAGACATAGTACATATCAGTCGTTCAAGAAACGCTTTGAATGAAATAACGAGCGGCAAAAACGAAAATGCAAAGCGCTCATTTAAACTTACAAAATTATCAAAGGATATTATCAAAGCTACACCTCACCGCGAAAACTGTCCGTATGTTTTCGGAGATATGACCCTTGATTTTTATAGATATCGTTGGAAAAAATATTGTGATTATAACAATATCAATTATGTATCGCCTTATGAACTTAGACATACATTTATATCTATTGCAAAAAATCTTCCGCAAGGTGATTTAAAAACTCTTATAGGACACAGTGATTCAATGGACACTTTAGGAGTATACGGTCACGAAGTGGATGGAGAATTAATAAATATTGCGAATTCTCTTGATACAATTTTTGATAATATATTGAAATAGTTTGTCACTACTGAAACACATTATAGCATTTGCGGTTATTTATATTATGCACCACTATTTTTGTCAATACTATTTCCAAATATTTATTATCAGTGCTTTAAAAAAATATGTTGTGAAAAGCCGACATTCAGTTAAATTCTTTCAAGAAATTCAGAAGGCTTTATTGCCATAACCTTACTTTTGTTAAAATCTTTAATATTTCTCGTTATAATATAATCAGCCTTTATACGAGAAGCACATATGCTTTGAAGAGCATCCTCATAATCATTAAATCCGATTTTTGTGGCTTTAATAACATCACTGCCCTTTAAATCAGCAATTGTAAAGATAATCGACAGTTTTTTAAGAATATCCGCAGTTTTTTGTGCATCAAGTTCTTTTCTCATAATATATACGATATTAGGAATTGATAATGCGGAAATATAGCCATCCGCCTTGTTCACCTCACACAGTTTAAAAACCTTCTTGGCGTCGCCTGCGAAACCTGAACGATTGCATAAAACATCAAGGATAATATTAGTATCAATCAACACCTTCATACTTTTTCATCCTTTCAGCCCTTATTTGTTTATCGTTATAATCAGATTTCAGCACACCTGTAAGCGCGTCTGTCAAAAATGACACGCTTTTATCATGTGAAATCATACGTGCCATTTCTGTGCCGTTACGCAAAATAATAACTTCCTCGCCTGTCTGAACCAACTGCAAATATTTACCAAAATTATTCTGTATCTCTGTTGCTGTCACAGTAGTCATAATATCGCCTCCTTCATTAGCCAATATTATTATATTGTATTTCAGCTAATTTGTCAATACTATTTCAAAATATTTATTATTAACATTATCTAATATTATTGCCATATAGAAATAAAATCGCAACAATTTTGAAACACTTTTGTAAAGTTAAAAACTTTACAAAAGTGTTTCATCACAAACATTCAGCTCCTCCAAAACTCCAATAAAAAGCCAAAATACACCGCACTCACTAAATATAAAATAAATCCAATATTGTAAAGCATATACTTTTACATATATTTCACAAACAACAAAAAAGGAGCAAAGCTTTCGCTTTGCTCCTTTGGATTGATGATTGC
>CAOKIL010000099.1 GCA_948468535.1 uncultured Eubacteriales bacterium | reverse complement strand
CGCAGCAATCCCAGTGCGGCGTCTTTTGTACGGGTTAGTGTATCATAATCTAATTCTGATTTTATAACTTTTCTGTAGATATAATCTTCTGCCGAGCAATACAACATACAAATCCCTGAAAAAGCCCTTTCATCTTCTTCTGTCCAATTTGTCTTTTTTCTAAGTACCTTGATTTCGCTTGTCTCTTCACTCATTTTGTGTAATCCTCCATGTTAAAATTAGTTTAATATAAGTATGTCGAAAAACTACGTTTTTCAATTAAAAAGCCTAGCCCAGTTGCGCGCGCCAGACCCGCGCGCCGTCTGTTTTCCCTCCCAGGGAACTCAGATAAAGGGGTTTCACCCCTTTAAAACCCCTTATATTGGCACTTATACATGTTTCAGCAAAGCCTTTGCTGAATTATTTTCTTTACAAATTAAAAAATGCGTGGCAAAAGCCACGCACAAAAAACGCAGCCTGACATTTGTATTTGCGCTACAAATTTAACCATCAACAGGTAATAGCAGTCAAAGCATACGTTTTTATCTAACGTACACCTGTTGATGTAAAATATTCATTTGTAGCGCAAAATAATAATATCACACATTTTTGTATTTGTAAATACCGAATTTTCTTTACAAATTAAAAAGTGCGCCAACCGAAGCTGACGCACAAAAAATACATAGCTCCGATTGTCGCGAAACAAACTTTCTAAGCACCTACTATCAGCGTATGAAAACAGAGCCTGTATTTTTATCATAAGACAAAAATACACACTAATAATAAATACTTAATTATTAAGTTTGTTTCGCAAATCTATCTTAACACAATTCTTTATATTTGTAAATACCGAATTTTTAATGATTCCTTTATCATATCAATAACAAAAATGGTAATATATTTTCATATTGAAAATTAATATATAATATGATATACTTAAACACAATATATACAATCGACACACGGCTAAACTAACATAATATGAAAGCCTATGGAAAAGAGTGACATAATGAATAAAGTCAAATCTAAAAATAATCGGCTCAAAAACATGTTTCAAAAACAGAAGTTAAAAGAGCTATGCAGCAATATTAACATTGCAAAAATCAGAAACAATCTAAAACGGTTATGCACTGCCGCTTTGACCTTTGCTAAAGGACACAAGGTTATTACGGCTTTAATTTGTATTATTCTCGTTTCGGTTATTGCCGTAAGCGCCTCGGCGATAGGCAAAAAGAGCAGGGCTGACAAAAACAGCCTCACGCTCTATGCAGAAAAGCGCGATATTGAGGAAGCAATCAGCAGCAGCACCGTTGTCGAGCCTAATGACGAATACAGCATTACTCCGATGATTACAGGCGAGATACTTGAAGCGCCGTTTGAAGAAGGCGACCACGTTATAAAAGGCGATTTGCTGTATAAGATTGATGCAAGCACGATTGAGAAGAACATTCAAAGCGCGGATATCGCAATAGCAAAAGCAAAAAAAGCGTATGAAAACGCCCAAAACGAGAACAACAAGACCGTGCACGATTATGATACAGCCGCAAGCACGGTCAAGAGCGCGGAGCTTGCTGTTAAGAAGGCGCAGCAAAGCTATGATGACGCATTAAATGAACGCGACGACCTTTATGTAAAGTCAAATCATTCGGGATTTATAAAAACTCTGTATGTATCAGTCGGTGATAATATTGCCGCAGGTGCGAAAATTGCAGATATCACAGACAATACAACTCTTAAAATAAAAGTTCCGTTTAATACATATGACGCGGACAGAATACGTCCGGGTGATACGGCTGTGCTGTGCCTGACAAGTTCCGGCAGCCAAATCACCGGCACAGTGACCGAAGTCGGCGCGTATACCGAAAGCGGCAGCGGATACACATCGTTTAAAAAAATCACAATTGAAGCCCCAAACCCCGGCGCAATATCTGCAGGTGACACTGCCACAGCTACTGTCGGCGATATTGCATGTAACGATATCGGAACATTTGAGTACATAACCGACAGCTCAATCACCGCGTCTGTCAGCGGAAAAATCAAAACTCTTTATATAAGCGAAAACAGCAGTGTCAGCAGCGGCGCAGTGGTTGCAGTTCTGGAATCCGACTTGATTGAATCAAAAGTCACCTCTGCACGGCTCAGCCTTGAAGATGCAAAGCAGGCTCTTGAACGTTCAAAGATTCAGCAAACCACAGGCAACGCATCCACAGACCTGAAAAGCGAAAGCCTGAACTCGTCAGTTGAAACTGCAAGACTGGCATATGAGGACGCCGTAATCGCCAAAGAAAAACTGCTTAAAGACCTTGACGAATATACAATCACTGCACCGATTTCGGGCACGGTTGTGACAAAGAACATGAAGCAAGGCGACAAAATCGGCAGCGGCAGCGGCTCCTCTTCCGCTTCACGCGCAGCGGCATCTTCCGCCTCAGCGTCACTTGCGGCTTCAGCCGGCAGTTCAAGCAGTGCGCTTGCTGTAATCTATGACATGAGCCGCCTGAAATGCACGCTTAACGTTGACGAGCTTGATGTCAAAAAGGTATCTGTAGGGCAAAAGGTCAGCATAACAGCAGACGTCTCGGACAAGGAATACACAGGCGTTGTCGAAACAGTAGGAGTGGAAGGCACAGTCGGCAGCAACGGAGTTACCACATACCCTGTCAAAATCGAAATAATCGACTTTGACGATGATTTGCTGCCCGGTATGAATATTGACGCAAAGATTGTTGTATCAAGCGTCCACGATGCGGTTTCTGTCCCGATAAGCGCGGTTGAGCGCGGTAATATCGTCTATATCAAGGGCGACAAGACCGCCCCTGACGACAAGGCGCCCGAAGGATACCGAACAGCAGATGTGGTAACAGGTATAAGCGATGGAGAATACATCGAAGTCTACGGCGATATAAAAGAAGGCGACGAACTATATTCAAAAGCTACGCAGAGCGTAAACCCAATGGAACAAATGGAGCAAATGCACGAAGAAGGCATGAATAACATGAACGGCGGCGGTGCGCCTCCGAGCGGAGGTGGCATGTAATGATGAATAACGCCGTAACTTTAAGTAAAGCCGAAACAGCAAATAATATTCCGCTGATTGAGCTTAAAGATATATACAAGATTTATCATATGGGCGACACTGACGTACATGCCCTTGACGGCGTATCGATGAAGATTTTTAAGGGTGAGTTTGTCGCAATTGTCGGACAGTCCGGTAGCGGAAAGTCTACCTGTATGAACATTATAGGCTGTCTGGACGTGCCGTCTGTAGGCAAGTACTACCTACGCGGCAAAGACGTCAGCACGATGAATGACGATGAACAGGCTGAAATCAGAAACAAAGAGCTTGGCTTTATCTTTCAGCAATACAACTTGATTCCTAAGATAAACGTACAGCAAAACGTTGAGCTTCCGCTCATGTACGCAGGGCTTAGTGAACGTGAACAGGCAAAACGCGCACTTGCCTCACTCGATAAAGTTGGGCTTAAATCAAAGGCAAAGAACATGCCGCAGCAACTGTCAGGCGGTCAGCAGCAGCGTGTATCAATAGCACGGGCTCTTGCCGGAGACCCGTCAATTATTCTGGCAGACGAGCCGACCGGAGCGCTGGATTCAAAAACCGGCAAGGAAGTCCTGCAATTCTTAAAACAGCTCCATTCAGAAGGTAACACAATAGTGCTGATAACCCATGACAATACCATAGCCGCACAGGCGGAGCGGGTAATAAGGGTTCAGGACGGACAAATAGTATATGACGGTGAGCCTGACATAAGCAAATTTGCCCAGGTAGCGCACGCTGGAGATGAGGACGGTGACGGCGCATGACGCTTAAAAAATCGTTTCAGCTTGCACTGTCTAATCTGATGTTTGACAAGATGCGGTCACTGCTCACCATGCTGGGCATGATAATCGGCGTTGGCGCAGTAATTATTCTTATAAGCCTGATGTCGGGCATGATGGGAATGATGAACGATGAGTTCGCAAAACTCGGAACAGATACCGTAACCGTAAGTGTTCAGGACAGAGGCGGCAGCCGCAGCATTGACGAGGACGACATATACAAATTCGCACAGGATAACCCGGATATGTTCAGGGGCGTTTCTCCAAGTGTTACGATTGCCGGAGCATTTGTCAAGTCCGGCAGTAATGACATAACAACCAACGCAACCGGGGTGAGTGAAGAATACATAAACATCAAACAGCTTGACGTTGAACAGGGCAGATTTTTGAGCTATATAGATATAGAGAAAAAGGCAAAGTACTGCGTAATCGGTACATATATTGAACGCGAATTTTTCGGTCAGGGCAGAGCGATGGGACAAACTCTCAGGATAAACGGAAAGACCTTTACTGTTATAGGCGTGCTTAAAGAGGACGATGATTCAACAAGCGGAAGCACAGACGATGTCATGTACATCCCCTATACTACCGCCGTCACGATGTCTGCGTCTAAGTTTATCTCCTCATATACGCTCTGGACTACAAGCGTTGACATTGTGGATACGGCAATAGCCAAAACCAAACAGTTTCTGGAAAACAAAATCGGTGACAGTGATTATTACAATGTCAGCAGTATTAAGCAGATTATGGATATGGCTAACACCATGACAGGTACAATGCAGACCCTGCTTGTGTGTATTGCAGGAATATCACTTCTTGTCAGCGGTATAGGGATTATGAACATCATGCTTGTATCGGTCACAGAGCGAACGCGTGAAATCGGTATAAGAAAGTCTCTGGGCGCAAAAGCAAAGGATATAAAAACGCAGTTTGTAATCGAAGCCGGGACAGTGAGCGGCGTCGGCGGATTAATAGGAATCGCAGTCGGGTCGGTGCTTGCAGTGACCTTTGGCAGACTGCTTGAACTCAATGCCGTGCCGTCAGTCGGTGCGATTTTGATTTCGTTCGGAATCTCTGTCGGTATCGGCGTTATATTCGGCTATCTGCCTGCCAAAAACGCCGCAAATCTGAACCCTATTGACGCACTCAGACATGAGTAGGCAGAAAACAAAAATCATAAGTTCGGAGGACTATATATGAATATAAAATACAAAAAGCTGTTCAGCACGCTTATTCTCGCGCTTGCTTTGGTAACGTGCAGCAGCAGCGGTACTTTTATTATTGCAGGTACTAATGCGGTATATGCCGAAGCTGCCGAAACATCTGAAACAAGTATAAGCAAAGTTCTGCCTCTGCTTTCTGAGCTGAAAATAATGAACGGCGACCCGGACGGCGACT
>CAOKIL010000098.1 GCA_948468535.1 uncultured Eubacteriales bacterium | reverse complement strand
GAGCGTCACCTTGCCAAGGTGAACGTCGCGAGTTCGAATCTCGTCTTCCGCTCCAGGAACAGCTCAGTTAATGACTGAGCTGTTTTTTATTTAAATATATAAGCGCTGCGTAAGCTAAATCTTACGCAGCGCTTGATTTATTTTTTATTAATTCACTGATGTCGCATCTGCATATGACGGAAGCGGATATGTTGCGGTTTTTGCATTTCTCTTCTGTCCAATCGGAATACCCATATCCCTCATGGCATCAGCCGCCCATTGTGCAATTAAGTTTGCACCGTTTATATTAATATGCGTATTGTCTGTAGTTCCTGTTTTATAAAAACCTGACTTTGAAAAACCGCTGTAATCTACAAATCTTGAATCATATGCCTTTACATAATTGAACATATCACACGCTTTATCGAGGCCAACCTCGTTAATCCAACCATTTGTTTTTGCATACAAATCTATACACGGAATGTTAAGCTCTGCAGCAAGCTCTTTAGCCGCATTTACATACAGTTCAAGACCTTTCTTTGTATCCGTGTTAGTATTATCGGATAACTGTCTTCTGCTGATACTGGTCGCGATAATCGGGTGCGCCCCTTTTGACCATGCCAGCTCAACATACTCATACATAGATTTCTTATATGAACCGTCAGTGAAACGATCATTATGCGGATCTGAATAACGCGCTTCACCGAACTTGCTGTCGTTGTGACCAAACTGAATAATCAAATAATCGCCTGACTTTATTGAGCTTTTAAGCGTATTATAATTTGCCTGCTCTTTGAAATCAACAGAACTTTTTCCGCTTATTGCAAGGTCAACAACACTAACGCCGTCAAAATAATTATGAAGCTCCTGCGCCCAACCCTTACGCGGATAGTTCTTGTCATCATACGCTGACGCAGTTGAGTCACCTACAACATAAATTTTTGCACCGCTTTTTAGAGCGTCATCAGGTTCAATCGGATTGATATACGGAGTCATATTCTCTATATTCATCGCAAAAATCTTGAATATATCCGTAGAATCCATTGGTAAACTCACGTCAAGAGGCATACTCGAATCGAATTTAATTTCTGATATTGCAAACATCTTACAATCCTTAAGCAACCCGTCCTTGGTATAGATTGCTGTAATTATTTCATCATTTGAATCAGGATTCGGATTGCTTCTTGTTACATTTATACCCTTTAGCTTTCCGCCGTCAACAGGTGTATAACATGGATTACCGTCTTTGTCTGCATATGAATATGACTCAACTGTGAGATCTACAAAACCCTTGACCGTAACCGTAAACTCCTTTGTCGCGCTTGCCTCGCCTCTTGATATAGTAGCTGTTAATACAGCAGTTTTGTCTATTCCGGGTGACGCCTTTATAACACCGTCAGCGCTTATTACATTACTATCCGAAGTCTGCCATGTAATAGATGTTCCTTTTCTTCCGACTGAAGGCAGTGTAATATTAGATTTAAGCGCAGAAACATCTCCGAGTGTCAGTGCCGCTTTGGCTGCTTCAACAGCAGAGTTATCATCAGGGTCTGCAAGCACGGTTATTTCAAAACTCTTTTGCGCTCCCAGACTGTTATCCTCCTGCACAGTGAAAATTCCGGTAATCGTAACCTTTGTTTCTGTTTTCTGAGCATTTACAGTACCGTCATTTGCAATAACATCAGAATTTGTTGTCTCCCAGCGAACATCACATGAGCCAAACTGTGATTCATAACTCTGAACAAGTTCGAGATCGTTTTCAACATTATTTTGATCTGTGTTTGTACCCTTTATCAAGTCAAAAGGAATATTGCTTATTTCATCAGCAAACTCCTTCTTAGGATCGACATTTTTAAATGAACAGCCATATAATCTTGCCTTTGAGCCTGAAACATAAAGTACATATGTATGCCCGCCCTTTACCATAATCGTAGAATCTACATTCATATCCTTTTCACGCGTCAGTCCGTTGTAACCTTCCATAGGAACTCCGTTATCTGTGATGTAAAGAGACTTTGTTCCGTGACGATATGCAATCTCAAGCATACCTGTTTCAATCGTATTATCAAATACAAACTTATAGTATGTACCGGTTTGCTCATTTGGTTTTGGATTTGCCTTACCCACTATGTAGCCTGTATACTTATTACCGTTTGATGAGGTATAAGATTCCGCCGTATAACCCCATTGATCCGCACCAATCATCAGTGTCATCCCTGCTATACCGGTATTTATAGTTGTTTCTTCTGTTGTTGGGCCCGGTGAGGCTTTAGGTGTAAATGTGGTGTAACCATTCGCCGCAGACACAAGTGTTATCCCTGACAAAGACAATATCATAATTAAAGATAACAACATCGCAACTAACTTTTTCATATTTCTTCCTCCTATGATTTAGATATAAAAATTTATAATTATTCAACTTGTATAAACACTATTTATTATATCATTATACAATCTGATTTTCAATATCAGAAACTCAATATTTTACAGTTTATACGCACTTTATCACAGATTATTTGCCTCTAACTTGTAATAATAGACTAAACATACGTTTTGCACAGCAAATAATATAAGTGATATGCACAAAATAAGCTGTACACATTTGTGCACAGCTTTGATTAAATCATCTAAAAGAATACCCGCCCTTAATCATTACGATTACATCGTTTGTTGCGGTAAACCCCCTGCCGTCGTCACGCGGAACAATCAGCAAATGGTTTGACGGCATTTCACTGCCGTTTGGCAGGTCATAGCCATATGTAGTATCAGATATACCACCCTGTTCTGTTCCTATTATTGTTCCTCCGCCCTTTCTCAATATAAATTCCGCACCGCCGTCAAAAATGACCTTTTGACCTGCATTTACATTTACTACAGTAAACTTATCGGAATACGCGTCAGAACTTCCGCCTGATACTTTCTGCTCAACATAAGCTTTAAGCTGCGGTACAACAACATCAACGATATAACTTTTGGTTACAACAGGATCATCCGTATCACCCGGCTCTGCAAGAACCAATGTTCCGCCGAGAACTGTTATTATTGATGCTGCGGCGATTACTGATTTAATAATTCGGCTCTTATTTCTTGTCAAAAAGTTTTTCATTATTCATTCCTCCTTAATTTGTATTATATATTTTACTTACAGACAGCGTATGAGCGGAAGTTGTTTAATACTTTTGCTCATACGGTTGTCCGAAATTTCCTAATCATTCAAACCAAAACTAATGCTTATAGCATGATTTACTCTGTTCATCAGTCCGTCATCCAAATGACCAATTTTCTCTTTTAAACGTCGCTTATCAATTGTTCTAATCTGTTCGGCCAAAACAACCGAATCCTTAGAAAGTCCGTATCCGCCTGCATCAAGCTCTATATGGGTTGGCATTTTTGCCTTGTTAACCTGTGATGTAATAGCTGTTGCGATAACAGTCGGACTGTATTTGTTTCCTACATCATTTTGAATTATCAAAACCGGCCTTACACCGCCCTGCTCTGAGCCGACAACCGGACTTAAATCAGCATAATATATATCTCCTCTTTTTACTACCAATTCAATTCACACTCCGCAAGTAAAATTTTCTTCATGTTTTCCTTCATGTTTGTAGATAATTTTAGGTTTATGTCAATATCCTTGGTAATATTTTATGCCGAGTAACCTGTTTTGGTTCTGTAATACCGGACAACTTGCGGCAATGAGCGGCTTACATTAACACTCTATGTACAGGTCATGGATTATTATGGAGCAAACCCAATAATATCACTATTCGGAAATCGGATTATCCAAAAGGTAGTTATGCACGTCTGCAATCTTACCGTCTCTGAGATAAACACGAGGGATTCTCTTACCAATCACACAAAGGATTTCATAATTGATTGTCCCCATTATGTCGGCAATTTCCTCTATAGGAATGACGTTTTCGCCATCGCTGCCGAACAAAATGACCTCATCACCGATATTGATATTATTGGCATTTGTTACGTCAATCATACATTGATCCATACATATATTTCCGATTTGTCTGCATTTTTTTCCACCGGCTATCATTTCCGTCTTACTCGACAAAACCCGCGAATATCCATCTGCATAACCAATCGGAACTGTAGCAATCTTTGTTACTTCATTCTTTGATATATATTTTCTGCCATAGCTCACACTTGTTCCCTTTTCAACACTCTTAACGTTTGTCACCTGCGCCTTTAGCGCCATGGCAGGCTTGAGGCTTAAAATATCATCCGGCACAAAACTGCTCGGCTTTAAACCATACAAAATCACGCCCGGTCTTACCATATCCATATGATATTCCGGGAACCTCATCAAGGCCGCACTGTTGCAGCAATGACAAATCTCAACCTTAACTCCTGCGGCTTTAACTCTCTCACAAACTGACTTAAAGCGTCTGAACTGACTTACCGTATACTCGTCATCATCATCGTCTGCGACAGAGAAATGAGTGAAGATACCGTTTATTTCAAGATACGGCAAATCCGAAATCTTTATTATTTCATCAACCGTAGCTTGGTTTATTTTCTCGTTCTCGGTATATCTAAGCCCCACACGTCCCATACCTGTATCGATTTTTATATGTATCTTTCCGTTTTTGTTAAGCCTCTTTCCTGCATCAGATATTGCCTGTGCAAGCTCATATGTATAACAATTCGGCATTATATCGTTTTCTATCAGCTCTTCTGCATACTTAGGGGGCGTGTATCCCAATATCAGAATCGGATCGTCAATACCGCATTTTCTCAGCTGAATCGCCTCGTCAAGAACCGCTACCGCCAAACAGTCGGCGCCGTTTTCAAGCAAAGTTTTGGCAACCTCAAGATAACCATGACCATAGCCGTCAGCTTTGACAACCCCCATTATTTTAACGCTGCTTCCTACATGTCTGCGGATTTCTTTTATGTTATTTTCCAACGCGTTCAGATTTATCTCAGCCCAGGCACGTTTTTCTGTAACCATTTTAATAATTCTCCTTTAAGGTCAATAACTATTTTAATAGGTCTACTGCAAAATCAATTTTATCGCTTCCGGAATATTCTTTGCAATATCTCCTGCAATCATTCCGTGTTCTCCCTTGTCACACCTTGCCAAATCCCCTGCAACGCCATGAATAAATACTCCCAGCAGAGCAGCGTCAAACGGTTCAAGTCCCTGACCCATAAGAGAACCAATAACACCTGACAGCACATCGCCTGTTCCGCCTGTAGCCATTCCCGGATTTCCGCTGCTGTTTATATGCGACCTTCCGTCAGGCGCGGCAATCACCG
>CAOKIL010000097.1 GCA_948468535.1 uncultured Eubacteriales bacterium | reverse complement strand
ATGTATATAGGTGATGTAATATGTCAAAAGAAAGACAACACTATGATTTCAAAGCATTAGGACAAGCGATAAAAGCGGCAAGGTTGGCAGCTGGAATGACAAGAGAGCAGTTAGGCAGTAAATTAAACATTGTGCCTCGTTATATTGTGTCAAAAGCTTATTTGTGGGATTTTCGCTGATGTTTTTCCGCACTTTGCATATATTATCAGCAATCTTGGTTCTGTATCTTCCGTAATTTCCGCTGTCAAGCACAATACATGAAAGATACGCACCGTACCAGCTTTCGACCGTAGAATCAAATTTTATGCTTTTCTAGTTGTTCTCGTTGACCTCATCTGCATCTTCTATCTTCAAAACATCAGATGCGTAAAAACATTTAGGGGCTGCATGTGCAGCCCCTAAAACCTTATAAAAATGTATTTTGGATTATTGTCATAAATATCAATCAATCCAAGCTATCTGAAGTCATCCACGTTTTACACTGCTCAATTCTTTTTCCGTTATCGCCTTGCTCTTTGTCATACGAAAACTCATTCAAAAGCTCACACGGGAACTTATCGCACTGTCCGCAATGTTCGTGTTCTGCATCTTCACAGCACGATTTCAACGGGCAGATGTCACCCCAAAACGGTTTGTCAATACAGACGCAGCGTTTACAGTTCATCTTCTTGCGGTAATCACACTCGCTGCACAAAATTCCGCATCTTGATTCTATCATTAAAAACACCTCCTATGTTTTTATTTTAAACATAGGAGGTTTGACTGTCTTGTAAAAATGCGACATTGTTTAGTGCAATTGCTTTTGCTTCTGCTATTGTCATAGTATGGTATTTTTTGAACTCTCTCATTAAGTGAGACTGATCCGTATATCCATATTTGCAAACGGAATCCAAAATATTAAAATCTTTGTTAAACAAAACCTCCTGCCAAAGATATTGGTAACGTACAAGCGAACATAACTTCTTTGGAGAAATACTTATATAATTTTCAAACAACCTCTCAATATGACGCGTACTTAAATGAAGCTCTTTAGATATATCGGTCACTTTAATATTTCCGCTGTTGCTCAGTATCATATCAAGTGCGGTTATAATAGGTGTGTTTATGCGCTCCTTGTGTATGTTATTTAATAAATAACTTTCAGTTATCTTGATTCTATCTTTGATGTTTACTATATCAAACAACAATGGTTCTATTGATTTTTTGAGTTTTGAAAAGTGATGTTCTGTATCAAATGACCTGTTTTGTACATCACTTATGGAATCTTCGGCAAAAAGAGAAACACTCCATGGATAAAATCTGATTGCAAATGTAGATATAAGCGCATTATCGTCATTTGATTTATATGCACAAAATGATCTGTCATCAATTCCGAAAAATGAGCTTTGTACCGTGTTATTAGTGAAGTCAATATTAAAAATTATATCCATACAAGTATCAGGTATTACAAGCCTGCTGTTTGCTGACTTAATATGTGGATTCGCAGATCCCCAAAAGCACCGTATATATGGCTTTAAGGCATCACACGGCGCAATTTCTGTATATGCTTCTGTTTGTTCAAAAGGCACTGATGTAATAGGTATGTATATTTTATATAAGTCTAAGTTTTTCATTTATGTTTTAACCTTTTTAAGATTTTAATATTAATTATTATAAAGCGCAGTGTCGAAATTTGTCAAGGTTTAGATTGATTACTGCAAAGTTATATGTTATAATACTTTCAAGAACCTATATTAAAAAATGACATATTTATGAGGTAGAAGTATGAAGTTAATAAATCCAATCCGAGCCGATATTTTGAAATATGCAAAGGAAAATTTTAATACAGAGCCTGATCATCCGTGGGAAAAGTATCCGGAGCACATAGTGTTAAGACATAAAGATAATTTCAAATGGTATGCTTTGCTCATGGAGGTCTCAAAAGATAAACTTGGTCTATGCGGAGATGAAAATGTTGATATATTGAATATAAAATGTGATCCTATATTGATAGGTTCGCTGCTGGACAATAATGGATACTTACCGGCATATCACATGAATAAGGAACATTGGATTACTATAGTTCTTGACGGTTCTGTTTCAAGTGATGAGATATTTAATCTGCTGAATATGAGTTTTGAAATGACAAATTAGGATATTTATAAAATACTATGATTGCCGGTGAATACATCGTATTTAAACTTGTGGAGGGAAATAATGAAATTGATAAAAAAACTCTGCTGCATCGTAATATTGGGAATAATTGCTGTTTCATTAACAGTTCCGGCTGTTTTTGCCTTTCCCGCAATAAACAGGGATGATAATGCAGAAACGGCTGCGCCAACAGAAACTTTAGCTCCGGATGATTTAACAGACGAAAATAGTGAAGGTTCAGAGGCTTTTATTAATCCCGACATCACAGTATATGTAAACGGAATAAAAATCGATTTTGATACAGATATCAGAACTGAAAGTGACAGAACGCTTGTTCCCATGCGTGCTATTTTTGAAGCTCTTGGTGCATCAGTTGATTGGAACGAATCTACATATACGGCAACTGCGGTAATGGACAGTGTATCAATATCGCTTACTGTTGATGACAGTATAATGCAGAAAGATTCAGAAGAAATCATACTGGACGTACCGGCAAGAATGTTTGGTGACAGAACACTTGTTCCGATACGGGCAATATCAGAGGCTTTTGACAGTTTTGTTGATTGGGATGAAGCAACGCAGACAGTATTTGTTGACAGCAGTGAAAATCCAATGTATAAAACTGTTGTCACGGATGATTACAGATATCCGAACTATGATGGTATGTTTAATTCAATCAGTGTGTTTAATAAAGGACAAAACGACTACTTTGGTATGGAGTTATTAAGCATCAGCGATGCACAGGGAGCGAGATACGCTGATATAATCAACAGTTTTGCAGCCGCCGTACCGACTGCAAGAGTGTATAATATTATAGCGCCCACATCGGCGGAATTCTATGCGAAAGACGAGTACAGAACACATTATACGCCTGCTATACATAAAATATATTCGCAGTTTGATGATACGGTGACAGGTGTTAATATTGTTTCAAGCCTTATGAATCACGCTAATGAAAATATTTATTTTCACACCGACCATCATTGGACGCAGCTTGGAGCGTTCTATGCGTACGAAGCATTTGTAAATTCGTTTGATGAAGTTATTGACCCGTATTATACATTTGAAGAACAGACAATAAACGGTTACAATGGCTCGCTTACAAGATTCACTGACGGTACAGACGGCGCAAAACTGCTTAAACAATCACCTGATACAATAACGCTGTATAATCCTAAAGTTTCATATACAGGCAAATCATATAACAATATGCAAATGACAGATTTTATTAAAAACATGGTGGTTATTAATCCAGGATTTAAGGACTACAGTTGTTTTATTGAAGGAGACTATCCGATAACTGTTTTTAACACAGATGTAAATAACGGAAAATCTCTAGTAATTGTCAAAGAATCTTATGGCAACGCGTTTGCTACATGGGCGCTTAACAATTTTGAAAAAGTATACGTAGTTGATTATCGTAAATTCAACAGTTACGGCGGCAGAGCGGAGTGTTCAAATATATTCAGGATGAGCGAATTTTATGAACTGACAGGATTCACGGACTTACTTATTCTCAGTTACCCAATATCTGTAACCAATGACCCGGAGACCGAAGCTCTGCGCGCAATGGCACAGTAAAGTGAAATCATTATTATTTTATTCCCGGCTGTTTGCTGCCAAACAGCCGGGAATGTTTTTAATAATATGAATTTTGTAAATAGTTTATATGGCAGTATATGGTTCGCATTTTAACTTTTTATATATTTGACCTTGACTTTTATGGGGTAGGTAAGTTATAATATTATCGACCCATAAAAGTGAGGTGAAGTTATTGGGTAACAAAAAAATGGGACGCCCTACTGACAATCCAAAGAATATTTCGTTAAAGGTATTACTTGACGATGATACTTCAAAAAAACTTGAAGAATGTTCTGAAGTATTAAAAGTATCAAAAGCTGAGGTAATGCGACGAGGTGTTAATGAGATTCACAAGGGTCTACCAAAATAAAAAAGGAAACAGTGCCGCTCTCGCGAAAGAATAACACTGTTCCCTGTTGCGTGACTGCCTAAAAGACAGAGACACAAAAATATTATATCATTTGTGCTGAAGTTTTTCAAGGGGTTTCGACTAAAATTATAGAAAGGATTATTTTTATGATAGTCAGACAGCTTAAAGCTGAGAAATTTGAGTATTTTAAAAATCGGCTTATAAACAAGGCACAGCAAAATCCGTTGGAAGCAAGTTTTAACGTAACTGTTAAAGTTGAGAGGAAAGAATATGTGTTGAGAATCCAGCCGGAAAACAAACATAAGTTGGTTGTTCTCCAAGCATTGGTGGTTGAACGAGATGAGCTGGGTCAACTCCATACGCTCATTACAGATAATAAGATACTCTCATCTCTTTTGGAACTTCTGATATTGCAGTGGGTGTGATGATGAACGTAAAAAGCTCTTAATGGAGTGTGGATTAAAAACGGTTGAACTGCTGTGGTGTTCATATATGCAAGCAGTATTTATCGGGATAAAATGGTAAAATCGTAAAAATCGTGTAAGATAAAGTCAAAACCGCCGTAATTACGGCGGTTTTAGCTTCTTTGGTGGACCTTCAGGGACTCGAACCCCGGGCCAACCGGTTATGAGCCGGTTGCTCTAACCAACTGAGCTAAAGGTCCATAAATTAATTGTTCTAAACAATTGAACTCTAATATTATATTATAAAATATCGGATTTGTCAATACCCAATTTTAAAAATTTTTTATTTATTATTTTTTGACATTTTTTCTATGATTTTTGAGGTGTTTAGGAAGTTTTATAAAAATTTTTATAAATCGGCAAAAAAGTCTTGCATTATAACACGTTTTAGTATAAAATAAAATAATAAAAAAGAGATATTTACAATTTAGGAGGTAACACCAATGATAACTGCTGGTGATTTTAGAAACGGAATGACTTTTGAATATGACGGAAATGTTTGCCAGGTTGTTGAATTTCAACATGTTAAGCCGGGCAAAGGCGCTGCGTTTGTAAGAACTAAATTTAAGAACGTTATTACAGGCGCTGTTGTTGAAAAGTCTTTTAATCCGACTGAAAAGTTTGAAAAGGCTATGATAGAAAGAAAGGATATGGAGTATCTTTATGAGGACAGCGGTCTGTATTACTTCATGGATCCCGAAACATAT
>CAOKIL010000096.1 GCA_948468535.1 uncultured Eubacteriales bacterium | reverse complement strand
CACAAGCTCGCTTACATCAGTTGTGTTTAACAAGATTGACCCTCTGGGTGGACTTGATAAAATTAAGCTTTGCGTTGCGTACGATAAAGAAGGCGAGATTACAACAGATTTTCCGCCGACTCTTGAGGAACTTGCAAAGTGCAAACCTGTTTATGAAGAAATGGACGGCTGGAGCGAGGACATCAGTGATATAAAAGATTTTGACAAGCTGCCTGAAGCCGCAAAGAAGTATATACTTAGAGTTGAAGAACTTATCGGATGTAAGATTTCTTCAATCGGAGTAGGTCCGGGCAGAGACCAGAATATAGAAAGGTGGTAAGGCTGTATATGATGCAAGCAAAAAAGACAGATGCAGAAAGCAAGCCGAAAAAGAGAACCCCGCGCAAAAAGGTTCAGGAAATCGGAAATGAGTTCTTGGATTATAAGGGCAAAAAGCTGGTGAGAGTCGGAAATGAGATTTATTATGGCAATGCGGAGGATCCGTATATAGTTGCATTTCGCCTTGAGAATAATGAGGAGCTTAAAGATATAACAGTGTCAAAACGTATTATAATCGAACTCAAGACAAATGAGGGCAAGAGGTCAAAACTCGTGCGTCAGGCTGAGCGTGACGGATTGTATAAGGCGTTTGACATTGGTATGTTCTGGCTTGAACAGGCGTTAGAATCAAGTAAATAAAATTAGAGACCGCAGGTTTTTAAAACCTGCGGTCTTATTATATAATAAATATCTGTCCGCTAAACGGCGGTAAGCTTACATGAACGATTGTTTTTACATCGGAAGTCCAGGCGGTGTCGGAAACTGTCTCGAAATATACATCCGTGTTACCGCACTTTGTTCCGCCGCTGTATATATCAGAATCACTGTTAATCAACAACTCAGGTTTTACTTCACCTTCAAGCTCAAATGTATAATTTTCAACATGGCAGTCAGAAAAGTTAAGCATCACAAGACATTTGCCGTTTAAGTCGTTTCCGCGTTCGTATACAAAAAGTGCTCTGTCAATAGTGCCAAGGCAGTGCCACTTAAAGTCCGCGCTGTTATATTCACCGAAGTAGAGCGGTTTGTTATATATGTATACACGGTTCAAATCTCGAATGTATCTGTGGAACGAATCATGCAGCGGATACTTCTCTAAAAACCAATCCTGCTCTCTGGTTTCATCCCATTCCCTAAACTGTCCTATTTCATTACCCATAAAGTTAAGTTTCTTTCCGGGATGAGTGTACATATACATGTAAAGCAAGCGCGCCTGCGGAAATTTCTGCTCGTAGTCGCCCCACATTTTTTGTATTATGGTTGCCTTGCCGTGCACAACCTCATCATGTGAAAAAGGCAGTAAATACAGTTCGTTATAAAAATACAGCATTGAAAAAGTAAGTTTATTAACATTATTTGTTCGTTCCATTGGGTGCAGCTTAAAGAAATCAAGCGTGTCGTTCATCCAGCCCATATCCCATTTATAGTCGAATCCCAGACCGTCATATTCAACAGGCGCCGTAACTTTCAGATAATTCGTGCTGTCCTCAGCAATCAGCATTATTCCGTCATGCCGCTTTTTAAGTCCTTGGTTCATATTTTGTATAAATTCAACGGCGCGTTCATTTACACCTCTGTCAGGGTCGCCCATCCAGAATATTGCTCTTGATACTGCGTCAATTCTCAATCCGTCAAAGTGAAATTTTGTCAGCCAATAATTTGCCGCTGATTGCAGTAAGCTCCATACTTCACCTTTGCCGAAGTTGAAGTTATAACTTCCCCATTCACTCTTGCCTACATGGTCGTCAGGATATTCATAAAGCGCATCACCGTCAAATTTTTCAAGACCGTATCCGTCAACAGCAAAATGAATAGGAACAAAGTCAAGAATTACGCCGATTTCGTTTTTATGCAGAAAGTTTATCATTTCCATAAGTTCACGTGCCGTGCCATAACGCGCAGTTGGGCTGAAAAATCCGGTACACTGATATCCCCATGATTCATCAACGGGATGTTCGGCAATCGGCATAAGCTCAACGTGTGTATAGCCGTTTTCCTTTAAGTATGGTACTAGCATTTCGCCAAGTTCATCATATGTGTACCACGAATCATCCTCAGACTTTTTCCATGAGCCTGCATGTATTTCGTATATATTTACAGGGATGTTGTAGCCGGTGTCACGGTTTTTAAGCCATTTGCTGTCGGTAAATTTAAACTCATCAATGTCTCTCACGACAGACGCCCAGTTGGGGCGCAGTTCCATGCCGAAACCGTAAGGATCTGCGTGTTCGCGTACGTCTCCGTTTGCATAAATTCTGTATTTATACATCATTCCGGGTTTGACTCCCGAAAACACTCCCTCAAATACATTGGTAACCGAATCTTTAATCAGATACGATTCCTCCCAGCCGTTAAAATCTCCGATAACTGCGATTTTGTCGGTTTTGGGAGCATAGACCCTGAAAACATAGTTTTTACCATATTTGTGACAGCCGAAGAATTCATAATCGCAGAACGACTTACCCATATAAAAGTTATTTATATCAAACTTATCCAAAACAGTATTGTCCATATAAATCACTCCGAATATTGAAACTCTAAAAAGATAATAAACTATCTTCTATTAGCTATTATATGACAAAATATAATCATATTCAACCGACAATTTTTGTCAAATAGTCGAGTAACGATATGGTTTTGTTTTTATCAAGACTAAATAAAGCAGTTGACATATAGCGTCTTATATGATAAAATATTTTAGATTAATTACAAAAGATTGGAAGGTTGCGTTTTATGGAAATACTTGATTTGACCCGATATACCGGGAAGTATGATATAGACGGTGTTATTGCCGGTTTTGAAAGCGGCGATATTAAGGACGGCGACATTGTTGAAATCGAGGGTATGATACACCGTATCCGTGCAATGAAAAGTTTTGCTTTCTTTGTACTTAGAACGCCGAGGAATCTCGTTCAGTGCGTATACGAACCGAAGGACGGCGACAAGCCGATTGCCGAATTCAATCAGGAGGACAGCGTACGTTTAAAAGGTACGCTTGTTAAGGATGACCGAAGTGTGCTTGGTTTTGAAATTCATATTACGGAAATCACTGTGCTTTCATCTCCTGCGGAAACTTTGCCGATTGTTATAAACAAAAAGAAGCTTGACTGTAATGTTGATATTAAGCTGGACTATCGCCCGGTATCGCTCAGGAATCCTCATGAACGCGCTGCGCTTAAAATTGTTGACGGAATTATAAATTCGTTCAGAATCTTCCTGCACGGCGAAGGATTTACCGAGTTTGTTCCGCCGAAAATCGTTTCTGCCGGTGCAGAGGGCGGTGCAGATATGTTTGAGGTTGATTATTTTGGTGAAAAGGCTTTGCTTAACCAAAGTCCGCAGATGTATAAGCAGATGATGGTAGGTGTATTTAAAAAGGTATTTACCGTTGCACCGGTGTTCAGAGCTGAGAAGCACAGCACTACCCGTCATATTAATGAGTTTGAAGGTCTTGACCTTGAGATGGGCTTTATTGAATCATTCGAGGACATTATGGCTGTTGAGGCAAGATTCATGAAGTTTATGTTTGAATATTTAAACAAGAACTATGCGCCTGAACTCAGCGAACTTGGTGTAGAGCTGCCTGAAATTAAGGATATACCGCAGTTTAAGTTTATGGAGATTAAAGAAATCATTGCAAAGAAGTATAACCGTGAGTTCAGAAACCCGAATGACTTAGACCCGGAAGAAGAGCGTTTGATAGGTGAATATGCAATGGAAGAGTATGGTTCTCCTTTGGTATTTGTGACACATTATCCGTCAAAGAAGCGTCCGTTTTATGCCATGGATGACCCTGAAAATCCGAAGTATACACTTAGCTTTGACTTGCTTTTAAACGGTGCGGAGATTACGACAGGCGGTCAGAGAATTCATGATTATCAGATGCAGCTTGACAAGATAAATGCAAGAGGAATGGACGTAGATGAGTTCAGCGACTTTTTGATGATGCACAAGTACGGTATGCCGCCGCACGGTGGTCTTGGTATTGGTCTTGAACGTCTTGCAATGAAGCTTCTCGGCGTTGACAATATCAGAACTGTTACCGCTTTCCCGCGAGATATGGGAAGGATTAATCCTTAGAATTTAAAATTTACTCACCAATATTAATATTGGTGAGTTTTTTGTTTTGTTATAATTCTCTGTATGATTCTGAAAAAACAAACAATAATATAAATATTATGAAATATTGGAGGATTATAATATGAAGGATAAGATTTTCGGAGTACTCCAGCGTGTCGGCCGTTCATTTATGTTGCCGATAGCGATTCTTCCTATAGCTGGTTTGTTTCTTGGAATAGGAGCATCATTCAGTAATGAAACGATGCTCAGAGCTTATGGTCTATGGGAGATAATGGGTGAAGGTACATGGTCTTATATATTCTTTAAAGTCCTAAATGCCGCAGGTCAGGTTGTGTTTGATAATTTGCCGTTGCTGTTTGCAATGGGTGTTGCCATAGGTATGGCGAAAAAAGAAAAGGCAGTTGCCGCACTATCAGCTACGGTTGCTTTTTTGGTAATGAATGCAACTATAGGCGCTCTTATAGAAAGCGCAGGGATGGGAACCTCGCTTGAAGGAGCAACTGCGTCAGTGTTGGGCATCACATCGCTGCAGATGGGCGTGTTTGGAGGTATTATAGTCGGTCTTGGTGTTGCGGCGCTGCATAATAAGTTTTATAAAATTCAACTTCCGCAGATGCTGTCATTTTTCGGAGGAACGAGATTTGTTCCTATTATTTCGTCAGTTGTGTATCTGCTTGTCGGTATACTTATGTACTTTATCTGGCCGTATATTCAGATTGCTATAAGCACAATAGGTAATCTGGTTCAGGTTTCGGGATATATCGGAACTTTAATATACGGAACAATCGAGCGAGCTCTTATTCCTTTTGGTCTTCATCATGTATTCTATATGCCGTTCTGGCAGACAGACCTTGGAGGAACTATGAAAATTGGCGGTCAGCTTGTTGCGGGCGCACAAAATATATTCTTTGCACAGCTTGGTGACCCGGCTACAACAAACTTCAGTGTTGAAGCAACGCGCTTTATGGCGGGCAAGTTCCCGTTTATGATTTTTGGTTTGCCGGGTGCAGCGCTTGCTATGTATAAGTGTGCAAAGCCGGGCAAGAGAAAGGTTGTCGGCGGACTTCTTTTGTCCGCTGCACTTACGGCAATGGTTACAGGTATAACCGAACCGCTTGAGTTTACGTTCTTGTTCGTTGCGCCGGTTTTGTATGCAATTCATTGTGTTCTGGCAGGTCTCTCGTTTATGCTGATGCACTTGCTTAATGTCACGGTCGGTATGACATTTTCGGGTGGTTTGATTGACTTAGTTCTGTTTGGTGTAATGCAGGGAACTAAAACAAATTGGTATATGATACTCCTTGTGGGTGT
>CAOKIL010000095.1 GCA_948468535.1 uncultured Eubacteriales bacterium | reverse complement strand
GTCATATCTTATTCCTGATATATCATTATCGTTTCCAAACGCTTCATATACCATTTTACCGCCTATAAAGACTAATAAAGCAAATGATATCCAGTGGTCAACGCTTGTGATATATGCTTCAAACTGCTTGCCTGCAATCCATCCAATTAACGGCATTACCGCCTGAAATATGCCAAAAAACATTGCGATTATAAATGCATATTTAAAATCGACTCTTCCTGTCATTTTAAGCCCTTTACATACCGAGACAGCAAATGCATCCATCGCCAATCCAACAGCTATCAAAATGATTTCTAACATAGTTATCCTCCATAACGGTTTGGCTTACTCATTATTAAAATTATAACACGCTGTATTAATAAATGCAATATGTTTGTGTTAACATTTTATCTGTTATATTGTCGCATTATATCAAGTAAAAATCTTTATTCAAATAACCATAAATTTTTGTGCAGTATACCTATTGCCAAAACTTGGTAACAGGTATATTATATTAACCGTAGATTTCATAATATATAGCAGCCTCCCCGCTGCAAACAAAGGGTCGCAGTTTTATGCTGCGGCTCTTTGTTTATTGTTATTACGTGCATAATTCCAATCATATTCTAAAAAGCATCATAAACTTGACATAATTCTAAAATAATGTTATAATTTTTGTATATTTGAGTAAGCGTATATAATACACTAATCTATTTGTAAGGAGAATGAAATATGACAAAAAAAACTATCAGCAGTGTCTTATTAATATTCACTTTAATATTGGGTATGTCTACGGCTTACGCATCATCTTTCTATGATGTTAATGATGACTTTTGGGCAGCGTCTTATATAGAAAATTTGACTGCTCGCGGGATTATTTCAGGATATGGTGACGGCACTTTTTTGCCTCATAACAATGTAGAGCGGAGTGAATATGCAAAAATGCTTGTTAATTCATCCGGTATATTGCTCTCAGGTGTGAGAACAAGTCCGTTTGCAGATGTTGATGTTAACGAATGGTACTTTCCGTACATCAATTCTGTTACAAGATATTTAAACGGATACCAAAGTTCCACACCGGGTGATGAAAGAATATATTTTAAACCCACAGAATACGCTACTCGCGAAGATGTTACTGTGGCGTTGATGAAAGCTAAGGGTTATACTTATGATAAGCTTATTCAAACCTACGGTGATACAGAATATCTTTTATCTGATGTATTTTATGATTATGAGTCAATTGCAAGGCAAGACCGTCCGTTTGTTGCTGAGGCAGTAAACCTTGGTTATATAACCGGAACACAATACGGAACGTTCCAACCGTCAGATCCTATCACGCGCTGTGAAGTTTGCGCTGTTCTATGGCGCGCCTTCCCTGATGAAAACTTAGGGTTTGTTGAAATAATACCAGAATATAACAAATCGGTCTTTAAAAATGAAAGTCAGGAATAATATGTATATATATTCCATATTCAGGGAATATTAAGTCCATGATTATACGTTATATTATTTATGGTTTAATTGGTATGAATATGGAGATATTTTGGACAGGCTTGTCTGAAATACAATACAGCTCAAGAAATTTAGTCGGACATACTTCGGTATGGATGTTTTTTGTATATGGACTTGCAGTTGTAATATTAGAACCGGTGCATAACCTCATTTCAGACCAAAATTGGTTTTTTCGCGGATGTGTATATACAATGATAATATTCGGAATTGAGTTTTCTACCGGATATATACTCAGAGTATTCGGTATAGAGGCATGGAACTATACAACTCCGTTATCAGTTCTTGGTCTTATTCGTCTGGATTATGCACCGGCATGGTTTATTGTGGGATTAATATTTGAACAGCTCCATAATCTTTTGATTAAATACAATATTGGCGTCTTCAGATAGTTATCCGTTAATCATACGGTTCATATCGCGTCTGAGACGCCCGATAATTCTCTTTTCAAGTCTTGATATATATGATTGGGAGATTCCGAGCATATCGGCAACTTCTTTTTGGGTTTTTTCTTCTCCCGCACTGTTAATCCCAAACCTGAGCTCTACAATATTGCGTTCACGTCCCGATAATTTATCCATTGCAATTTTCAGCAGCTTTTTATCCGTCTCATCCTCAAGATTTTTTTGTGTTATATCCCCGTCTGTTCCCAAAATATCAGAAAGCAGCAATTCATTGCCATCCCAATCAACATTGAGCGGCTCATCAATAGAAACTTCATTTTTACCGTTTCCGTTTTTTCTGAGATACATTAATATCTCATTTTCTATACATCTTGACGCGTATGTTGCGAGCTTGATATTCTTTTCAGGTTTAAACGTATTAATTGCTTTGATTAGACCAATTGTACCGATTGAAATTAAGTCCTCAATTCCTATACCTGTGCTGTCAAATTTTTTTGCAATATATACTACCAGTCTTAAATTATGCTCTGTCAATTTTCTGCCCGCATTGTTTGCGTTTTCAGGGTTGCTGAGTTCGTTTATCCAATAACTCTCCTCTTCCTTTGAGAACGGCGCCGGCAATGTATCTGCACCGCCTATATAGTACGCATTGCTTTTTCTAAACTTTGAAAATAGTTTTGATAAAGCAGAAAAAAGATAATCAATTTTATTTTTTAACTTATGTATACTACTGTTTTCTTCTTTAAACTTAGTTTTTAACTTTTGGCTCATTTGTATTACTCTCCTCCTAAAATTATATTTTATTTTTTCTTCATCAAACACATCGGGATTTGCAACTCCGTTATACAATCCGTCTTGTGTAAAGCTCTTACAAACAAATCCGATGTAACATCTTTGAGCATCAACATGTACATCTTTAAAGCGAATATTTACAGCATCCGGCTTATATAAACGTATTGGTTTAAGGCTGTCACCCGATACTGTTGAAACATTTATGTATCGTATCCCGCGTTCGGTATCTTTCAAATTATCCAGTTTCTGAAAATCTGAACATCCAACCAAAATTACCGGTTTGCCGGATAACGGTTCTACAATTTCACAGCCTGTATCACAAAGAATCTTTGAACAAAATCCAGTCTCGCCAATCAAAAACTCTATATCATATATTATCTTGCTTCTACTCATGTTTCTGTCAGCAATTTTTATATAGATATATGCTATGATATACGACAGTATAGATGCAAATAACAGCGTTTTGATATTAATATCAGCATAAAGAACGCCGTTTGAAAAGAAGCATTCTGCTTTGCTTCCAATCGAATTTTTCCAAGCCGAATAAATGTATATAAACCCGAAAAATATAAGTGATGTACAAACAAAAGCCAAACCGGCTTTTATTAACTCCTTAGTCTTATATTTTTTAAAATACAGCATAACAAACAAAATTGTAAATATAATGCGTCCGCTTATGGTATACAATACATGTGCTGCAGGGAAAAACATTAAAACTGAATATAATGCTGATATAACGCTTCCAACAGCAATTCGTACAATTGATGTCCTAAATCTCAGCATTGCTCCGGTGCAAGTGATAAGCATTGAATTAATAACAAAATTAATAAAAAATAAAACATCAATATATATCGTAAACGTCATATGTATCACCATAGATATTATAAAACATGTCAGCCAAAAAACATGTCGAAATACTTATATAGTAATAAATTATATACGCAAAAAAAGACCGAAAACGCAATGCGAAACCGGTCTTAATATAAATGTAATCTGATTTACTTTTCTTCTGATTTATCAAGCCCCTGCATATACTCGTCCATAGCATCAGCAACAAGCTTTGAATACTTTACTGCCTCAACAACGGTTTTTGCACCTTTGACAATATCACCGGATGCAAAGATACCTTCACGGGTTGTCTCACCATACTCATTTGTAACAAGCAAGCCTTTTTTTGTTGTATCAATTCCCTTTGTTTTAGAAAGAATAACATCCTGCGCTCCCTGGCTGATTGACACAATGACAGAACTTGCCGGATAGAACTTATCGCTGCCTTCAATACCCTCGATGCTTCCGTCCTCATTAACCTTTGTATCACGGAAAATAACACCGTCAGGCTTAATCTCAACAGGCATTTTGCAATACTCAAAATCTACGCCGTCAAACTTAGCATATTCAAACTCAGTATCACTGGCAGATATCTTATCACTGCGGTTAAACACTGTTACATTTCTAACCCCTTTGCGGATAGCAGTTCTTGCAACATCCATAGCAGCATTTCCTGCTCCGATAATAGCCAAATTATCGCCAAGATTGTACTCGTCGGGATTAATAAGATATGCTATAGCATAATGTACGTTGCCTAAGCTCTCACCCTTGATTTTAAGACTGTTCGGCTTCCAAACACCTGTACCAATAAATAATGCGTCATATCCGTCTCTAAATATATCATCAATACTTATTGCACCGCCAATTGTAGCGTTAGGTCTAACCTTTATTCCAAGTTCAAGCATAAGCTTCTTATATTTTTCAAGTATACTCTTCGGAAGTCTAAACTCAGGGATACCATATCTGAGTACGCCGCCTATCTTGTCTTTTGCTTCAAATATAGTAACATCATAGCCGCGGCGCGCCAGTTCAATAGCAATCGTTATACCTGCAGGTCCGGAACCTACAATACCGACCATTTTCCCGTTTTTGGGCGCCGGATTGAGTTTCAGACGTTCAAGGTATGCAGTAGAAATATAATTCTCTATACTGCTGATATGAACAGGATTACCCTTTTTGCCCAAAACGCAATGTCCCTGACATTGGTTTTCATGATTACAAACCAAAGAACATACCGTAGACAACGGATTATTGTCAAACAACATTTTTCCTGCTTCTTCAATCTGCCCATTTTTAAACATTTCAATCATTTTGGGTATATTGGTTGAAATAGGACACCCTTCACGGCACATAGGTTTCTTACAGTTTAAACATCTTCTTGCTTCGCTAACAACATTTAATGCCATAAATATAAACACCTCCAAAGTATAAAATAATCATACTACACACTAATTACTACGTCAATCATCTAATTAACTTATAATAAAATACCGTTTTTTTATCACAATTTTATCACCATTGACAAGAAAATAACGTACTTACAGCAAAGGTGCAACAAGACGTATAACTCTGCCCAGACATCGTTTAAATAAGCTTCGTTTTTTATAATCTTCAATACTTATAGATATACATGACTTTAAAGTATTCTGAAAATCATCCTCCATTTCATTAATCTCTCCAGCCCCAATAATATACGAATCACATTCGTAATTCAAATACAGGCTTCTGTAATCATGATTTGTAGTACCAACAACTGCACGTTTGCCGTCTGATATAGATATTTTGGCATGTACAAATCCAGGTTCGTACTCATATATCTTAACTCCCGCAGTTATCAATTCCTGATAGTAAGTTCCTGCAAGCCAAAACGCATAAGGTTTGTCCGGAATGTGCGGAAGAATAATACACACATCAACACCACGTTTGGCTGCGAACTTCAACGCTTCAATCATACTGGAACCTAAAACTAAATACGGCGTCATAATGTGAATATAATTATCTGCCATGTTTATATTATTTAAAAACAAATTCTCGCCTATTCGGTCAACAGTGTACGGGCTGTCTGCAAAAGGTATGATAAAACCACTGCCGCGTTCAAATTTATACTCATACGTTTTTAAAATATATTTCTTATAATCGTCATCTG
>CAOKIL010000094.1 GCA_948468535.1 uncultured Eubacteriales bacterium | reverse complement strand
TCCTCTTTCAGACGCTGAACACCGCTTGTACGCAATGAAACAAGCGATATTTTTTTAATATACCCTTCTTCTGTTCTGAAGAACTTGACTCCGTAATTTTGAACTTCATTATCCGTATCTGTCTCAACAATCTCATCAGCGTCTATCAACACTGTACGTCTGTCAGAGCCGAATTTTTTTGCAACCTGCTTTAACTGCTTTTCAATTATCTTGTTTATCTTAGCCTTACTCTCAAGAGTCGATTTGAGTTCTTCAAGCTCATTTTTAAGATCCTCGATTTCAGCCGTGCGCTTTAGAATGTAATCCTTATTTAAGTTACGCAGCTTAATTTCAGCGACAAACTCAGCTTGAAGTTCACTGATTCCAAAGCCTTTCATAAGATTAGGCACTACCATAGAATCCTCTTCCGTCTCGCGCACAATCTTAATTGCCTTGTCAATATCAAGTAATATGACTGCCAAACCTTCAAGCAGATGCAGTTTTTCACTCTTTTTGTTTATATCAAATTTCAGAGCACGCTTTATACAACTGCGCCTGAATCTCAACCATTCGCAAATTATATCCGAAACGCCCAAAACCATAGGAGACCCCTCAACAAGGATATTAAAGTTACAGCCAAAACTGTCCTGCAAAGTAGTCATTTTAAACAACCTTGCCATTAGTTTATCAGGGTCCGCTCCGCGCTTTAAATCAATTGTTATTTTAAGACCTTTAAGGTCAGTTTCGTCGCGAATATCAGAGATTTCACGAATTTTGTTTGCCTTTACTAAATCAACTATCTTATCAATAATAATTTCTACTGTTGTGGTATAGGGTATTTCATAAATATCAATACAATTCTGAGATTTGTCATAATTATACTTTGCACGAACCTTAAACGAACCCCGTCCTATACGGTATATTTCCTCAATCTCGGATTTATTGTACAAAAGTTCACCGCCGGTCGGAAAATCAGGTGCAGGCATAATATCTGTTATATTTGCCTCCGAGTCACGCATTATTTTAATCGTTGCTTCGCACAGCTCACGCAAATTAAAACTGCATATATTCGATGCCATACCAACTGCGATTCCCATATTCGGATTTGCCAAAATATTCGGGAATGTAGTCGGCAGAAGCGTAGGCTCCTTCATTGTTCCGTCATAGTTATCAACAAAGTCTATCGTATCCTTGTCCATATCACAGAATATTTCACTACAAATCTTTGCAAGTTTAACCTCTGTATATCTCGCAGCGGCATATGCCATATCTCTTGAATATACACGTCCAAAGTTACCCTTTGACTGAACAAGCGGCAAAAGCAGCGCACCATTACCCTCTGTTAAACGAACCATTGTCTCATAAATTGCAGCATCGCCGTGAGGGTTTAGCTTCATCGTCTGACCGACAACGTTTGCCGACTTAGTTAAGTTACCGTTCAGCAATCCCATTTTATACATAGTATAAAGGAGCTTTCTGTGCGACGGTTTAAGTCCGTCAATTTCAGGTATCGCACGCGAAACAATTACACTCATTGCATACGGCATGAAGTTCTCTTCAAGCGTATCAGTTATCTGTTGTTCCTGTATTATAGGTTTTTTCATAATTTTCACTCCATATATTACATAAGGTCTGTCACATCAATATACTTATGTCCGTCAAGAGCAATATGCTCTTTTCTTCCGCTCAAATTATCACCGAGCAGCAAGTCAAACACCTCTTTTGTTTTTTCAACATCATCGGGCATAACTTTGATAAGACGTCTTGTCTCAGGATTCATTGTCGTTCTCCACATCATGTCCGGCTGATTCTCGCCCAGACCCTTGCTGCGCTGAATTGTATATTTCTTTCCGTCTATCTTATTTAAAATATCAGTTTTCTCCTGCTCAGTAAAAGCAAAGTATGTGTTCTTGCCCGAATTTATCTCATAGAGCGGTGATTCAGCGATATAAACATATCCCTGATCAATCAATGTGGGTACAAGACGATACAGCATAGTAAGCAGCTGAGTTCGTATATGATATCCGTCCACATCCGCATCAGTACATATTATTACTTTATTCCAGCGCAGATTGTTTATATCAAACGAATTCAAATTCTTGTTGTGCTTTGTCTTTATCTCAACACCGCAGCCGAGTACACGGAGCAAGTCAATAATAACCTCGCTGCCAAAAATTCTGTTATACTCCGCTTTAAGACAGTTCAAAATCTTACCTCTGATCGGTATTATAGCCTGAAACTCACTGTCACGTCCGAGCTTACAAGCACCGAGAGCCGAGTCACCCTCTACGATATAAACCTCACGCTTGCTGACATCCTTGCTGCGGCAGTCAACAAACTTCTTAACACGGTTTGCAACGTCAAGATTTCCACCGAGCTTCTTTTTGACATTTATTCGTGTTTTCTCCGCTGTCTCTCTGCTGCGCTTATTCACAAGCACCTGATTGCTTATCTTGTCTGCGTCAACCTTGTTTTCAATAAAATACACACCGATTTGTTCACGCAGAAATTCTGTCATTGCGTCTTGAATAAATTTGTTATTTATTGCCTTTTTAGTCTGATTCTCATAACTGGTCATGGTAGAATATGAGTTAGAAACCAAAACAAGACTGTCCTGAACATCCGAATACTGAATTTTAGATTCAGTTTTATTATATTTATTATTCTCCTTTAAGTATCTGTCAATGGCATATACAAAAGCGTTTCGCACAGCTTTGTCCGGCGAACCGCCGTACTCCAAGAAACTTGAATTATGATAATACTCTGTAGTGCTGAACTCGTTATCAAAGCAAAACGCAAAACTCATCTTGAGCTTATACTCAGGCAGGTCATCTCTGTCTCGCCCCTGCCTCTCTGCCTCAACATAATGAACCGATGAGAATTCCTTTCCATCAGTCAATTCCTTGATGTAGTCAACGATACCGTTTTCATAGTAAAACTCTTCCTCTCTGAACTCCCCGCGCTTTACTTCGTTTCTGAAAATAAACTTAAGTCCGGAGTTTACAACCGCCTGCTTCTTCAATACATCACGATAGAATTCCACAGGTATATCAATATCGGTAAAGACCTTAATATCAGGCTTCCACCGAATTGTAGACCCGGTATGACGGTGGCGAAACTCCGTCTTTTTCAAACCGCCGATATTCTTTCCCTTTTCAAAATGAAGCTCATATTTAAATCCGTCACGCAGGATTGTTGCGTACATATATTCGGAGCTATATTGAGTTGCGCACGCACCCAAACCGTTAAGACCCAAACTATACTGATAATCACCTCCGGAATTATTCTTATACTTTCCTCCGGCGTATAGTTCACAGAATACCAGTTCCCAGTTATACTTCTTTTCACGCTCGTTATAATCAACCGGTATACCGCGTCCAAAGTCCTCAACTTCTATTGAGTGGTCTATAAAACGCGTTATCTTAATTACATCGCCAAAGCCTTCTCTTGCCTCGTCAATAGAGTTAGAAAGAATCTCAAACATTGAATGTTCACAGCCGTCAATACCTTTTGAACCGAACATTACCTCAGGTCTCTTTCTCACCCTGTCAGCGCCTTTTAGAGCCGTTATACTTTCATTACCGTATTTTTTTGCGCACATAAAAATACCTCCAAATCACAATGAAAAACATTATATCATAATCTGAATAAAAAGTAAAGCTGTCAAAATTCCAAAAAAATACCGCCGGGCATCGGCTTAATTTATAATAATATAAACAGCCGCCGAGCGCCAAAACACACACTCAAACGGCTGCATAATATAAATTAATTATCACTGCTTCTCTTAGACTTCTTATAATTCTTTTTCATCTCGTTTCGGATTTCCTTTCTGACCTTATTTTTCATCAAGTCATCCTTTCCGAGTTCGCCTTTATATATTTTTTCAACAACGCTTATATATGTTCTGCCAAGCGCAAACGTGAGCGCCGCAGCCGTACTTCCGCTGATACTGCCTCCTACAATGCTTCCTGCACCCGGAATAATCTTTAATAACCCTGCTGCCATAGCCCGTCCTGTTAAAGTTACACCCATAGTTCCGAACAACGCCGACAAAACCGTTGCCACCGCAGCCTTGTCCGCTTCAAGACCGTATATAGCAGTAATTGCCGCAAGCATCCCAACTTGAGTTGGAACCAATGCAGCCGCATCCGCAAACGGCAGCGGAATAAAACCTTCTGCAAATCCTGCCGCCGCAGTTGTGATAACCACCGCCTCAGCACGGCTTTTCTTTAATTCAAGCGCTACAGACTGAGCTCTTACAAAAGCCTTTTGAAGCTCCGCAGGAATAACCTCCAATGTTTTGTCAATAAGCAAATTCAGTCCATGCGACTTCCTGACACAATATTCACCAACATTATAGTCACGCGCCAGAACACACATAACTGAACAAGAGTTAAGACTTAAACTCTCGGCATAAGCCTTCATCACTTCTGCATTTTCACCAAACGCTTGTGTAAGAACTACGATTACAGGAACTCCGAACTCGGCTGTTCTGCGTATAATCTCAGCTTCTTCCTCTTCTATTCTGTTTGAGTTTGCATTGATACAATACCATATGCAATGGATAAGTTCTCCGTCATTTCCGGACTTTTCAGCTTTTTTGATGATTGCACCAATATGCGACATAACAATATCGCGGTCTGCATATGCAGATTCAAGACCGCGTGTATCATAAAGACGCAAAGGAAAACCCGGCTTTGTTATCTCATTTATTCCTTCAGTCACAGGTGCACCAATTCCCGTATCCGCAAGGTTACCTCTGAATACAGAATTAATCAAAGTACTCTTGCCTGCGCCGGTTCTGCCCATTACGATTATATTAACATGTCCCATATTCACAATCTCCTCCTTGAGTCTAATCAAAGAAAAAGCCGCAATATCCATATCTTCCTCTTTTCAAATATAATAATTTAAAATTTATAATATCGTTACTTCTTCCAACACTTTAACAAATTATATTATTTCTATTATACAGCACTGTTAATCATAAGTCAAACAAATAACAAACAGCCGCCGGCTCCATAAAAACGGTACCGTACGGCTGTTTTTAGCAAAAATCCTACTTTAAACTGTCAAAGTAATAAGGCAGAACGTCCCATCCGCTTATCCTTGCATCCATAACGCTTCCTATCTCAGCATCTATTCCGTTTGAGTTAAAATTCAAATCAACATTCATGGCGCAAAATGATATTCCTTCATGAGACACCGCGACATTTGGTACGTTTTCCGATTCGATCCCGAAATAAGCATACGTCTCATTATCTGCAAAGTTTACATGTATATATACGCGCAGAACTACCAAGTCTCCAAGCTGTGGTTCCTCTGTCAGTGTGTACGGGCGAAGCTGAACTTCATTAAGCGATATCGTAGTTTTGGTATATGGCAGCTCGATATATGAATCACCCATTTTTATCTCTCCTGTAAGAGTGCGGTTCGCACAATTCACCGATACAACAGCTCCGTAATCCACATTGTTCACCAGCTTTGCATACGGAGCTCCATTATATTCATCGACTAATAACTCATTTATCGCCTCAACAATGCTTCCTTTGTTAACTGTATCAAGCATCGAAAGTCTGCCAACATCTGTAAGACTGCCGTCTGCTTCAACAATTCTCTTGTTATAAACCTGCATAGTTTTTGACGTGCTGTTTGTTCCGGTTCCAAGCTGAATGGCGTCTATATACTGATTGTCTCCGTTATTTTTAACCTGAGCATTCTTACCGCCTGAAAATCCATCGCCTGCTTTGGCATAATGCCCTACTGCTGCTCCCCATGCGGCG
>CAOKIL010000093.1 GCA_948468535.1 uncultured Eubacteriales bacterium | reverse complement strand
CGCGCAAAACAACATCCCATATCCTAAAAAAGCTATCCTATCTTCTTCTGTCTCTTTAGTGTAAATTAAAAAATGCATAACCCCTTTAACATCGGAGTTATGCACTGAAAAAACGCATTATCTCCAAATTGTTAAGGTTATCACACACTTACAATAAACTTACCAACACAAAGGTAATGGCAAAAGCTAGAGAAATGCGCTTTTAACGTATATAATTACCCTTGTATAATAATCCTATTCTATTGTAAGTATGTCACTATGTTATTCTAACACAATTTTGAGTATTTGTAAATACCAAATTTTATTTTAATAACCATTTCTTTGAATTGTCACCCATTATTGACAATTTAAAAATTATAGCAAAAAATATTGACAAGCCAATTTAGTAGTGGTATAATAGTAGAAATACTATGAAAGGGGAATTAAAAATGAGAGCCGCAAGTTATGAGTTTTTCGATATTCTAAGCAGTGTCTTTCATTTTTATTTTCTGAAATCAGTTAATCAACAAGGACGTTGAGAGGTTATTAAACTTCCCGATAGTCCTTTTATTTTTGCGTAATTTTAAAGGAGTTGGTTTGATGCAAAACAATAAGACAGCCGTGCTTATACTTGAAAATGGCGACAGATTCACAGGAAAAGCATTCGGGCATATCCATGATGTTGTGGGCGAGGTTGTGTTTACCACAAACATGACAGGCTATCAGGAGACTCTCACAGACCCGTCGTTTTGCGGACAGATTGTTGTGATGACTTATCCGCTTATCGGCAATTACGGCGTCAACTTTGAGGACATGGAATCTGACGCGCCTGCGCTCAATGCGTTCATCGTCCGCGAGAGGTGCGACTATCCGAGCAACTTCCGCACAGAGATGGACTTAGACGGATTCCTGCGTCAAAACCACATTATGGGTCTTGAGGGTATAGACACCAGAGCGCTTACTAAGATTATCAGAAACAACGGATGTATGAAGGGTATTATTACCGCTCAATCCGATATTTCGGAAAGCGAAATAAAAAGCCGTCTTGACAGCCTTGACAACAGCGATGTTATCAGCCGTGTAAGCACTAAATCAACATATAATATAAAAGGCAGTAAAAACGGAAAGAAAATTGCCTTCATTGACATGGGCGCAAAGGCAGGGATTCTGCGCGACTTTAAGGAGCGCGGCTGTAATATAACAGTGTTGCCATATAACGTATCAAGTGCGGAAGTCGAAGCAGTCAACCCGAATATGGTGTTTATTTCAAACGGCCCCGGTGACCCGGCTGACGTGCCGGAGACGATTGAGACAGTGAGAAACTTAATCGGCAAGTACAGCATCTGCGGTATCTGTATGGGCCATCAGGTTATAGGGCTTGCACTCGGCTGTAAGACCGAGAAGCTAAAGTTCGGTCACCATGGCGGCAACCATCCTGTCAAGAACTTAGAAACAGGAAAGGTGTACATCACCTCACAGAATCATAACTATATCGTATCTGACTTGCCGAATGATGTTGCGGAGCTTTACGTCAACGTCAATGACGGCACATGCGAGGGTATAAAGCACAAAATGCTGCCGATACGCAGCGTTCAGTTCCACCCGGAGGCGTCTCCCGGACCTCTTGATACGGGATTTTTGTTTGACGACTTTTTAAGCACAGTAAAGGAGGGCGAAAAAGATGTCTAAGGATAACAGCATAAAAAAGGTTCTTGTCATAGGTTCGGGTCCTATCGTTATCGGACAAGCCGCGGAGTTTGACTATTCAGGCACACAGGCGTGTCAGGCGATTAAAGAAGAAGGAATTGAAGTTGTTTTGGTAAACAGCAATCCTGCGACAATCATGACGGATAAGGACACAGCCGACCATACATACATCGAACCTCTGACGGCGGAGTATGTAGAAAAGGTTATAGAAAGAGAACGTCCCGACAGTCTTATCGCAGGCATGGGCGGTCAGACAGGTCTGAACCTTTCCTGTGAACTGTACGACAAGGGCGTGCTTGATAAGTACGGAGTTAAGGTTATAGGAACCTCAATTGAATCAATCAAAGAGGGCGAGGACCGTGACAGCTTTAAGCAGCTTATGGAGCGCACAAATCAGCCGATGATAAAGGGTGAGATAGTCAATACGGTTGAAGAAGCCTGCGATTTTGCAGGAAAAATCGGATACCCGGTTATTGTTCGTCCGGCATATACACTAGGTGGTACAGGCGGTGGTATAGCAGAGGACGAAACACAGCTTATCGAGATTGCAACTCAGGGTATTCACCTATCAAGAGTGGGTCAGGTTCTTATTGAGAAATGTATAAGAGGCTGGAAGGAAATCGAGTTTGAAGTTATCCGTGACGGAGCAGGTAACTGTATCACCGTTTGCTCAATGGAAAATGTAGACCCTGTCGGCGTCCATACAGGCGACAGTATCGTTGTTGCGCCGGTGCAGACCCTTGCGGACAAAGAGTACCAAATGCTGAGAAAAGCTGCAATAGATATCATCAACTCAATCGAAATCAAAGGCGGATGTAATGTTCAGTTCGCACTTGACCCGAATAGCTTTGAATATGCGGTAATCGAGATTAATCCGCGTGTTAGTCGTTCATCCGCGCTGGCGTCAAAGGCGACGGGCTATCCTATTGCAAAGATTGGCACAAAAATTGCTCTCGGTTACAATCTTGACGAAATAAAGAATGCCGTAACGGGCAAGACTTACGCTTGTTTTGAACCGACTCTTGACTATTGTGTGATAAAAATTCCAAAGTGGCCGTTTGACAAGTTCTTTGGCGCAAAACGTCAGCTCGGAACAAAAATGATGGCAACTGGCGAGATTATGGCAATTGGCAACAGTTTTGAAGCGGCGCTGCTTAAAGGTATTCGTTCGCTTGAAATCAAACAGTTCACGCTGATGCGTGAGTTCTCAAAGAACCATAGTTTAGAGGGGCTCAAGCGCAGGGTTGTTGTGCCTGATGACGAACGTTTGTTCGACTTGGCAGAGCTTATTCGCCGTGATTATCTCATTGACAAGATATGTGAAATAACAGGTATGGATCCGTGGTTTATCAAGAAGATACAAAAACTCGTGCGTATGGAAGAAGAACTTAAAGAATACAGCATAGACAATTTAACGCCTGATGTTTTGCACAAGTATAAGAAAGTCGGCTTTGCTGACGAGGGTATCGCAGAAATCATCGGTTGCAAAGGCAGTGATGTCAGAAAACTGCGCGATGAATTCGGAATCCATCCTGTATACAAAATGGTTGACACATGCGCCGGCGAGTTCGAGGCGGTTTCGCCGTACTATTACTCAACGTATGACGAAGTCAATGAGGCAGTTCCGTCAGATAAGAAAAAGGTACTCGTTCTTGGTTCAGGTCCGATACGGATAGGTCAAGGAATAGAATTTGACTATTGCAGCGTCCACAGTATTCAGGCGCTGAAGAAGATGTGTATTGAGACCATAATAATCAATAATAATCCCGAAACAGTCAGCACCGACTTTGATACATCAGACAAACTATACTTTGAGCCGCTCACCGAAGAGGACGTGTATGCAATAATTAAACTTGAAAAGCCAGACGGCGTAATACTCCAGTTCGGCGGTCAGACAGCGATTAAACTCGCGAACTTTTTGGATGAAATGAAGGTACCGATATTCGGTACAAAACCTAAGCATATAGACGAGGCAGAGGACAGAGAAAAGTTTGACGAGGTTCTGGAATCACTTAATATAAAACGCCCAAAGGGCAGGGCTGTATGGACTGTACAAAAAGGAATAGCCGAAGCAAACGAACTCGGTTATCCGCTTCTGGTTCGTCCATCATATGTTTTGGGCGGACAGGGTATGGAGATAACGCATAACGAAGCCGAGCTTGTGCAATACCTTGATGACGCGTTCCGCAAGGACAGCGACAACCCGGTGCTTATCGATAGATACCTTGGCGGACGTGAAATAGAGGTTGATGCGATATGCGACGGTACAGATGTGTTTATACCGGGCATAATGGAACATCTTGAACGCGCCGGTATCCATTCGGGCGACAGTATATCGATTTATCCGCCGCAGAATGTTTCTGAGGATATCAAAGAAAAGATTATGCAGGTGACAAAGCAAATTTCTGTTGCACTGAGTGTAATCGGTATGATAAACATTCAGTTTATCGAGTTCAGGGGCGACTTATATATTATAGAAGTTAATCCGAGGTCAAGCCGAACAGTGCCGTATATAACAAAAGTTACCGGCGTTCCGGTTATAGAGCTTGCAACACGCGTTATGCTTGGTGAGAGCTTAAAAAATATGGGTTACGGCACAGGAATAAATCCTGAGGCGGATATGGTTGCAGTCAAAGTTCCTGTATTCTCGACAGAAAAACTGCCAATGGTCGAGGTCAGTCTCGGACCCGAAATGCGTTCGACAGGCGAGGTTCTCGGCGTGGGCAGAGACTTTGAAGAGGCGATTTATAAGGGATTTGTCGGTGCAGATATAACTATCCCTGAGGAAGGCAGTACAATTCTTACCACAATCCGTGAACGTGACAAAGACAACTTTTTGCCGCTGGCAAAGCGTCTGGCGGCTATGAACTGTAAGTTTATAGCGACAAGCGGAACCGCAAAATTTCTTGAAGAAAACGGAATCAAAGTCAAGGTTGCAAAGAAGATAAGCGAGGGTGTGCCTAACGTCCTTGATATAATACGCAGCGGTGTGTGTGACTTGATAATTGATATCCCAAAAAAGGGGAATGATAAGGGCAGCGATGGATTTAAGATAAGACGCTGTGCGTCCGAATGTTCGATTAGCCTTATGACATCGCTGGATACAGTCGGCGCACTTGTCGGTGTGATGGAAAAGAAACTTACGTCGGCTGACGTTGACGTTTTGTCTGTAAAGACTAACTATTAAAAGTCAATAGGAAAATGAAAAAATTTCAAAAAAGTTTTTAGTTAGATATGCACATTGAAAATCGCACGACAAATAGAGCAACTTTTGTTGCTCATCAAAAAATATTGAAATGAGATGTAAGCTGTCCAGACTGATATGTATATGGTGACAGTCCCGCATATGCAAGAATTTTATCAGGTGATGAGAAATTGTTAAAATCTCCGATTTCAGCAATAATCATCGCACCCATACGCTGGCTGATACACGGTATTGAAAGTATGGGGGAATTGAGCTTGTCCATTATCTCTTTAATGGCTGACTCAATTCCCTTGATTTCAGCATCCAGTTCACCGATAAGTTTAATGGTATGCTTAAATTCAAAAGATTTTACAGGCATATTTGAGCCAATAGAATTCCGCGCAGCCTCTCTGAAACGAATGGCTGTGTCACGGTTGTATCTGCCTTTCGAAGCATCACATAAAAGATTTGTAAGTCTTGTCAGATGAGCTTGGGAAATGTACAGAGCGGACGGATATTCGCTTAAAAGAGCATAAACAGATTTCATATGCAGCGTTGGAACAAACTTTTCAAGTTCAGGGAAAAGAATAATATTAACAAGTCTTACAATTGATTGTTTAAGCTTTGCCCGTTCCTGAACTTTATCAAATCTGTATCTTGTTAGTGACTTTAACTCTTCGTTATGATATAATGTATTCGAGTAGGACTTTAAGTTAACATCAGATATTAACATCATAGCGATGTTATGGGCATCAACATTATCTGTTTTAGTCTTTCTGAGAGTGAGACTTTTTCGGTACAGGTTGGTATGTAAGGGATTGATAACAAAGGTGGGAAGACCTTTATCAAGAAGATAACACAAAAGATTGTATGAGTAATGTCCTGTGGCTTCAAGCCCTACTTTTACTTTACTTAAATCA
>CAOKIL010000092.1 GCA_948468535.1 uncultured Eubacteriales bacterium | reverse complement strand
TATTGGAGTGTGATTTACAATGAAATATTGCCCTTATTGCGGTACTGAGCTTATAGACAGTACCGTTTCTTTTTGCCCTGAATGCGGCAAAGTGTTAGAAAAGCAATCAGGTTCAACCAAAAAGAAAAAGAGAGAGAAACGCTTGTTCAGTATCAAACTGAAAAAATTTAAGAATAAAACAAAAAGCGCAGAGAATAAACCAGATGAAGAAAAAGTCATTGAGCAAATGGACGAATGTTATGATGGCTATTACGATGACGTCCTGCCACAAGACAATACGCTTATCCAGCAATCTCTTGATAAGGACCTGATAAAACGTCTTGTTTTGCTGGGAATAGGCTTTATTGTTGTTATCGGTATTTGCATAACAGTTATTTGTTTGTCATAAAAGTTGCAAAACCTGTCCTTAAATCGTATAATTAGATAAACGATATGAGGTGATATACTATGTTATACTTATCAAAGGGAATAATCCGGAAGCATACAAATTCAACAATTAGTGTTATTCGGGGCGAGCAAACAATTATACTTAACAATAGCAAAGCAGATTTATGGTCAAAAGGCAAATTCGGGTTTGCGGTTACTGACTCAAAGTCGGATATTGATGAACTTTTGGGTATGGAGAATATGGGACTTGTAGAATGCGAGAGTGAAAACAATACAGTTTCACAGTATTTTATTCTTACAAGATGTGTTTTCTGTGCTTCGGATGAAAAAATTCTTAAGCTTTCTTTGTCAAAACTCGAAAAGGACATCATGACATGGATTGAAAAAGCGGGTATACGCTTATCTGTTGCTGAGATTATTTATCTGATTGAAAACAAAATAAAACCGACAAAAGATTTGTTTTATGAAGAAAACAGACAGGCCCTGGTCGAACAAATATATACGATAGATAATATAGCGGATAATATTCTTGAAAATCAGATGCAGGAAGCTACTTGCCGTGATGAGGTGGTAAATGCATTGATTTCTCTCTTAAGAAAAAGATATTTAATGGTATTGTGAGGTGACTACAGTGAAAGAAAGATTTTTAAAGCTGCCTGCTGTGCTGAAAAAACAGATTTTAATAAGACTTGGCTTGGGAACAGGAGCATTTCTAATGTTTTTTATCATACTAATGTGCAGCGCTAATATACAATTCTCCTTACCGTGTCTTATTATTTCTGTTATATTGCTTATAAATGGTCTTACGCTCTTAAGAGACTGTATAAACGGTAATTATATCAGAATAGACGGTATATGCTCAGGGACAGTAAAATCAAGATTATATAAGAGATTTAAAGAAATTTCTATAACAACAAACGGCAAACTTCTTACAATTCCTATACATAAGAAAATACGGAATATTAAAGAAGGAGTGGCTGTATCACTGTATTTATCACCAAATACAACGGTATATGAACGGTCAGACGGCTATGTATTATACAGCTATTACGCTATAGAAAACATTATTTGTAAATAAATTCCATTATCGGATTGACTATTGAAAATATATATGCTATAATAGCTATATAAGTTTCACGATTTCCGACTTTGGAATCAAAGTATCTTAGTTTACAAAGTGTCAGTTAACACAAAAGTGTTAGTTGGCACTTTTTTTGTTTCTTATGGTTTCCATCTGCTAATAGCAGGTTGAAATAAATATATTTTTAAGGCAGGGAAAACCTGCAGAAAGGAGTTTTTATTATGTTAAAAGTAATTGCAACAGGGGTAGTTATATCAAAGGGGTATAACGGTGCACCGGCTCTTAAGTTCGGTGAAAGCGGAAATTCGGTAAGATTTCGATTCGGTAAGAAGGTGTATGACCCGAAAGCCGAAGACAATTCACGCTGGTTTAATATGTCGGTCAAAGCGTTCGGCGCTGTATGCGAGCATATTAAAAAGATGCAGCTCAAGGAAGGCGCATATGTCAATATTATTGGCAGACTGGACGAAGATCCTTGGGTAGACGAAAAAACAGGCGAGAAAAAGAATACAATGGTTGTCATCGTTGATGAAATTGAGTATTCGTACAGCAGCGGCAAGAAGGATAATAACGCAGCTGGCACTCAGACTCAGGCAGGCGGCTTCAATCAGCAGCCCGGTTATGCACCACCTGCACCACAGGCGCCTGTACAGGGAAATCCTGTGCCTCCGGGATATCCGGCGGGAGGAGCTCCGGCAATGCAGCCGACAGCGCCTCAGGGAGCACCTCAGCAGGGCATGTCAGGAAATTTCACTGGCTATGAGCAGTTTGGTGGTCAATCACTCTATGATGTTGGCTCGACAAATTAAATCAAGCGTATTTTAAGCGCACATGAGTTACGGTTTCGTATTCTTATGTGCGCTTTTTTGCATTTTGAGGAGGTGCGTCATGTCAAACAGAAATCTTTTCATAGTTCTGGGAATAATCGCATTTATAGCATTGTTCTTGGGCTTATGGCCAATTACTTTGTTGATTATAATCGGTATAATCACAACAAAGCTTGTTTCGTTAAGGAAGAAAGAGGAACCTGACGAATCAGAACCTATACCTGAAAAGCCTGCACCGCAGCCAACAGAGCAAGATGTCAAAGACCTTGCATACCGTGTCACACTCAGACGCGTTACAGAAATGGTCAGAGGCACTTATCCTGATGCTCGGTGGATTTGGGAATCACCCAATATCAGACAGCTTCTGGAAAGTGGCGGAGAAGTGTTTATTTTATTAAACCGCGCCGGAGGCTTTAGAAGGGCTAAGGTAAACATTTCCGGTTTCAATGTTATCGGAATTGAGTATGAGTCAGCGCCGCAGCGGTCTGATGATAAATCTGAGTTTGACAATGAACAATCAGATACAGAACCGCAGACGGAAAACTATGGGCTTATTGCCTTTGAATGGGTAGAAGCCAACATTATATCTCTGAACGAACGCTGCAACGAAGCAATCGGTGATGGAATTACAGAATTGCTTATAAAGGCAGATGAATTGCCTGTACCTGAAAGCTGGCAGGATATTTGCCGTGAACTAGAGCGGGCAGACATCTGTGAAGTGAAGTGCGTTTCAGAGGGAATAAAAATCAATCTAATGCAGTGAATTGCAAAATAGAAAGGATGCAAACAATGAGTACATATTTAAACAATATTTTCAACTTTAGCCGTAGTCTGCCTGAACCGTTTGATAAGATAGCAAGCAAAAAGATTAAGATAGGCTCAAAATACGGTACCGGAACCGAATCTACACTGTGTTCAACAGTTATTAAGGCAGTACATGCCGTATGTGCTTGTATGAACGGAAGTGGTGAAGGCGCGGTCGGTGTTATAGATCACCGCACTGTTGCAGAGTACAAATCCGCAATGGGCCCGAATGCATATCATCTGGTAGTTTATGATAGCAATTCGGGTTCGATTATGGCAAGTGTCTATGATAAGGATACCGAGATTCTTGAAAACTATTTACTGAACAGTTCCGGACGAGATGGTTCTGCGGTAATGATGGCAGTTATGCCGGTACTTATGGCGGATAGTGAGTTTAAAGAGGCATTTGATGCTTATTATGACCAGTATATAAGCGGTTACACAGATATGGCTGCCGCAACAGATCATATGGCTATAATGTGCGATAATGCTTATCGGCGCGTAAAAGATGACACCTGCGATGCCCATGTAAAAATAGCAGTGGATAAATCAGGGAATCTTATGCGCGTTTCACAGGCTCAGATGGACTCAGGCGCGTTTACACCTAACAGTGTAATTGCCGGAGAATTTACGATTTTCGCTACTACCGGTCCAGCAACAATAAAGAGAGCAAGTACATTTATAGAGCATTCTGATTTTGTTAACCAATATGCTCTAAATGCGCGTACTTTTTCGCCGACCGAGCAGCAGCTTATACCAAATCTTCCCGAATGGTATGTCATACCTGAGGAGGTTGTGGATATATGTAAGCACGCACAGTCTACTACCGGAACTTCGATGCAGATGCGTAATTTCCTTTTGCGCGGCCCGGCAGGTACAGGAAAAACTATGGGTGCAAAGGCTATTGCTGCAGGACTTGGCTTACCGTATATGAAATACACTTGCTCAGCGGGTACAGAGATATTCGATTTTATCGGGCAGATTTTCCCGGATGCAGACGGTGCTTCCACAGGTGATGCACAGCTTGATGCAGAGCGCGCACAGCTTAAAGCTATGGGTGGAATAAATTATGCTAATGTTGCCAAGCTTTTAAACCTGCCTGGCTTAGACGATATGGACTATGATCCGGCAGGGGTATATAAGGCGATAACAGGAACTGACAATGCAGCGGCTACAGCTCAGGACTGTATGGGTATTATTCTTGATAAGGTTACAAATAAGGTGCGTGAGCTGTCAAAGACAGATGCTGCGGCCAATAATAACGGACAAAGCTTTACATATGTGGAAACTGACTTTTTGAAGGCGCTGAAGAACGGGTATGTTGTAGAAATACAGGAACCGACGACTATTGTTCAGCCGGGTGTTCTTGTAGGACTCAACTCACTTCTTGAGCAAACAGGTTCCATAACACTTCCGACCGGTGAAATTATAGAGCGCCATCCTGATGCAGTAGTTGTAATTACGACTAATATAAGCTATGAAGGATGCCGCGGTATGAACCAGTCAGTGCTTGACAGAATGAGTCTGGTACGGGATATTGAACTCCCAACACCGGAAGTTATGGTGGAGCGAGTAATGAGTGTTACCGGCGCAACAGATGAATATAAGGTATCTCAGATGGTGCAGGTTGTAAACGATATGGCTGAATACTGCCGCAAGAACAGTATTACTGACGGCAGTGTCGGTATGAGAAGCCTTATCGACTGGGTTATAAGCTCTGAAATTACGGGCGATGCGTATCAATCGGCTATGTATACCATAATCAGCAAAGCGACAAGCGATGAAATTGACCGAGAGGCTTTAATACAGACAATACTTGAGCCGATATTCCCGCCTAAAAAGAAAAAGAAGGCGGCATAAAATAAACTGAGAGGAGGCATACCCTATAATGGCAAGGGTGAATCATAAATTAGTCAAACAGCGTTTAAATGAAAAACGCAGTAAAATCACGGACCGTCAATTCTTTACATCCCGAATACTTGCGGGACATTTTGAAGATATTGCGGCGGCGCAGACTCGGCGGTATAATTACCGCCGCCGTGTTCGCGTCAATCTGTATTGGAAACCCAAGGAAAATTTTGCTGCTGCAACAAATAATATGAGTATCAGCATAAATTGTGGACATCTATTTGTTACAAAGATTCGCGGTCGTGAAAATCGTTATAATGTAGTATTCGGGATGTTTGCTCATGAGCTGGGACATGTTCTGTATACTGATTTTCTGTCCGAACAGACGCATATGAATTATTTGTCTGCGTACAAGTGGTATCCATATCCGCCGGATATGAAAACTTCAGCAGAAATCAGAAATGAAAAGTCATTCTGGAACTATGTAAAAGCAAGCTTTGAAAACTTGGAATGGGTGCAGTATATTGTCCATGAAATCGGCAATATTCTGGAGGACGGATACATAGAAAATCGCATACTTACTGATTTTACGGGTAGTATCGGTTATGGATTAAAGGCAATGCGTAAAGTTCAGTATGATAATATGTCTACTGTTACGCAACTGATAGAACACGAAGACAGCGGAGAAATACATATTTTTAAAACAATAATGCAACTTATACTGTCATATGCTAAGTTTGGTGAGATTAAATATGGCGATGAGCCGCTCACTGATGAACGTATTCAGACAGTTTTTGCTTTAATCAGCGATATAGACAGTGCTTTGCTGACACGTTCCGGTAAAGAAAG
>CAOKIL010000091.1 GCA_948468535.1 uncultured Eubacteriales bacterium | reverse complement strand
CCTTCTGTTACAGATTCAGATGTAAATAATCTTCTATACATGTTTAATTATCTCCTTTGATATGTTGTCAATATCGTCGTTTGCGTCTATGCAAACTATATTATGTCCATACTCTTTTTTTAGCAGAGATAATACTTCAGCAAATCCGCGGCGAGTATTATCCATGAGCTCGACACTCTTTTCATAAAGTTCTACATTATCGCGCGTACGGTCAATTCGATTCTTGCAACTCTTTGGATTTACATCCAGAAAAAAACAAATATCCGGCTTTAAAATCTTATCACAGCCTAAGTTTAGTTCAAGAACCCAGTCAAAATCGCACTTTCCGCTCTTTCCCTGATACGCGAGAGATGAGTAATAATACCTGTCACAAATAACCGTATACCCATCATCAAGATATTTCTTAATTCCATTTTGAGGGTCGGTAACATGCTCGATTCTGTCAGCAAGAAACAAAGCTGCCTGGAGGTGCATGTCCTTTTCTATACTTTGAGATAGAATCTGTCTCAAATACTTACCTGTCACACTGTCAGTTGGCTCTGCAGTTACATATACACTTTCACCTCTGCTTCTCAGTGTTTCAGACAAAATCTCTATTTGAGAGCTTTTTCCTGAACCGTCAAGACCTTCAAATACAATAAACTTACCCATTTAACTCTCCGTTGCTTTAATTATTATTCTGACCATAGTATGCGTTTTCACCATGCTTTCTGTTATAATGCTTATCCAAGATATATCTGCTCATTCTTGTCACACCTGAGTTTATTACTTCACAGCGGTACGCCATTTTTGCAACTTCCTCAAGCACAACTGAATTGTGAACTGCATTTGCAGGGTCACTGCCCCATGTAAATGGTGCATGATTAAAAACTACAACACCCGGAATAGCATTGGGTTCCTTATCCGCAAAAGTTTCTATAATCACCTTTCCGGTATTTAACTCATAACCATTTTCTATTTCTGCTTTTGTTAAAGCACGGGTGCATGGAATATCACCATAAAAATAGTCGGCGTGAGTTGTTCCGTATGCGGTTATTGCTCTTCCTGCCTGAGCCCATGATGTGGCGTAGGACGAATGTGTATGTACAACTCCTCCTATATCGTGAAATGCTTTATACAGTTCAATATGTGTAGGCGTGTCCGATGACGGATTTAATTTTCCCTCAGCTACCTCACCGCTGTTTAAATCAACAACAACCATATCATCAGGCGTCATCTCACTGTATTCCACTCCTGACGGTTTGATTACCATCAGGCCCTTATATCTGTCGATACCTGAAACATTGCCCCATGTGAAGGTAACAAGTCCGTGTTTCGGCAACAGCATATTGGCTTCATATACTTTTTGTTTTAAATCCTCTAACATAACATTCTCCCAAAAAACTTATTTGTTTTTTACCTGTTTTTTAATTTCTTTAAGACGCTTCATAACGTCGTTTCCGCCCTTGCCAAAATAATCGTGAAGAATTGTATACTCATCATACAGATTGTTATATATCTCTACGTTTTCGGCAATAGGCTTGTAGTAATGAGCTTTAACCTTTCCCATAACCTCTGCACATTCTTTAATGCTGTCATATCCTCCGTTCACCTTGCCGGCAGCAACTGCACCGAACATTGCAGAACCAAAGGCAGGCGTCTGTGAAGATGCCGAAATCTTAATATCCCTGTTTGTGACATCAGCATAAATCTGCATCATAAACGCATCTTTTTCAGCTATACCGCCCGCAGCGTATAATTCAGTAATCGGCACTCCGTTCTTTTCAAACGTATCGATAATCTTTCTTGTACCATACGCAGTAGCCTCAATCAACGCTCTGTATATTTCCTCAGGTCTTGTCAAAAGATTCAGACCTATCATAACGCCTGTTAAATCAACGTCAACCAAAACACTTCTGTTTCCATTCCACCAGTCCAGCGCAACCAAACCGCTTTCACCCGGTTTTTGTTTTTCTGCACGCGTCCTGAGAAGCTGGTGAATATTCATGTTCATAGCCTTTGCATCTTTGTAATAGCTCTCAGGAACACAATTTTTAACAAACCAGTCAAAATGGTCTCCGACGCAGGACTGCCCTGCCTCGTACCCCAGATATCCTGAAATAATTCCATCTTCTACAACACCGCACATACCAGGAACAATTTTTTCTTCACTGCCGAGCAGAACATCACATGTTGAAGTACCGATTATCATGAGCATCTTGCCGGGAGTAGTAACACCAACCGCCGGAAGCGATACATGTGCATCAACATTGGCAACCGCAACTGCCGTTCCGGGCAGAAGCCCTGTAAGTTTTGCGGCTTCTTTAGTGATTTCTCCTGCTTTTTCTCCAATCGGAGTAATTTCGCAGCCAATCTTTTCATCAACAAAGTTTTCAAGTTTAGGGTTCAAAGCCTTAAAAAATTCCTTTGGTGGAAATCCTGTCTTTTTATTCCACATAGCCTTATATCCGGCAGTACAGCTATTCCTGGTTTCAACTCCGGTAAGCCGCCAAATGACCCAGTCAGCCGCTTCAATAAACTTATCCATTTCATCATAAATTTCAGGAGCGTCCTCTGCTATCTGCCAAGCCTTCGGAATCATCCACTCTGAAGAAATCTTGCCTCCGTATCTGCCAAGCAAGTCCTTGTCAAAACTCTCGGCTATTTCATTCAGTTTGTTCGCATATTTCTGTGCCGCATGATGCTTCCACAACTTGACGTAAGCATGAGGATTTGATATATATTCATCAATAAAACAAAGCGGCGTTCCGTCACTCTTAACAGGCAAAACAGTACATGCGGTAAAGTCGATTCCCACACCTATTACATCTTCAGGTTTAACACCGCTGTCTCTTAAAACATCAGGTATTGTATTGCTCAAAACATCTAAGTAATCCTGCGGATGCTGAAGAGCCCAATCAACGCCGAGACGTGTTTCACCATCAGGCAAATATTCATACATCACGGCATGAGGATAGTCAAATGTTGAAGAAGCCACTTCTTTGCCTGAATCTACCTCAACTAATACTGCCCTTCCTGACAGTGAGCCAAAGTCAACACCGATTGAATACTTTTTGTTCATATTATCCATCTCCTTATTTATGCCTGTATGTCCAATACTCTGAATAATTCTGATTTCTTACTATGTTTTAGAGTATACACATAAAAACTTCAAAAATCAAGTATATAATCCAAAAATTTATATTATATTAATAATTAATATTCTCACTTATATATCTTAATATATCGGCTTTTTTGTTCGCAACCTTTTCATCTATCACGGCGTGCAGCACATCATTTAAAACATCCCCGATTTGCTTATCTCTGTAACCGAGCTCTATACAGTCATGTCCGTCAATCGCAAGCTGCTTTATGCCAAAACAAAGATTACTGCTTATAACCTCATTCAAAACACGAATCACACTGTCCAGCTCTATTAGCCGCTCAGTCCTGAACTCCGGCGCCTGCGCCAATACATCAGCTCTTTTGACAGCCAAAAGCTGACGCAGCCGTGTTTCTCCAAGCTTATTCAGTTTTCGCCTGACGGACTTTCTCGCAGCATTTACCATATCACCGTGGTGTTTAACAAGTTCCGTAACGGCAGTGCAAAACTCATTATCGGTTTTAAGGCGGCACAAGGCTGATGCTGCATATTTCTCAGATATTGCTGCATGTGAATAAAAATGGTCAATATTATTGCCGTTTACATCTTCGGTAGTATGACTTTCAGGCTTACCTGAATCATGAAATAGCATAGCCGTCCTTAATACAGGATCACGTTCTACACCATCAATCGAATGCAGAGTATGCTCCCAAACATCATAGCAATGATACTTTGTATTCTGCGGAAAGTCGAACATGCGCTTAACTTCAGGAATACACACCGCTATTACATCGCGGAATTCACGCATAATCCTCGTACAGTCACAGCCGCATATAAGCTGCTTGAACTCGCCGAAAATTCGTTCTGAGGCAATATTTTTGAGCAAGTCCTTTGTTGCATGTATTGCATTTGCTGTATTTTCTTCAATTTCAAAGCCTAAGACCGCTGCAAATCTCAGCGCCCGCAAAATTCTTAGCGCATCCTCCCGAAATCTCGCCTCAGGGTCGCCGACACAATGAATACATCTATCAAATATATCATCAATACCACCAAACAAATCCAAAACCGCACTTTCACTGCCTCCGTCAAAGGCAAGGGCATTTATGGTAAAGTCTCGTCTTGACAAATCAAATTTTATATCATTGACAAATTCAACTTTATCAGGACGCCTGTTATCAGAATAACCAAACTCGGTTCTAAATGTTGTAATTTCAATCGGTATATGTTCCTTGCCGACAAGAACAGTCAGTGTACCGTGCTTTATTCCCGTTTCTATAACAGGCAAATCTGCAAACATCTCTTTGACATCATTGGGCATTGCAGAAGTTGTAATGTCCCAATCCTTAGGAGTTAAACCTAAAATCTGATCTCTTACACAGCCGCCGACAACAAAAGCATCATATCCGCTGTTATGAAGCTTCGTCAGTACAGTCTTTATTTGCTCAGGAACTGATATCCTCATGTATTTATACCTCTGACTGTATTAATATTTTAATCCTCAAAACTCATTCTCTGAATCACTATCGGCGATAACGGAGTTCCGCCCTCAGGTCCCACACGCTTTGTGCTGAGAAAATCATCGACAGTCTCCATTCCCTCAATTACTTTTCCGAACGCGGCATACTGACCGTCAAGGAAAGGAACATCCTTGTAACAGATAAAGAACTGACTGCTTGCCGAATCAGGATTCATTGCGCGTGCCATAGACACAACGCCTCGCGTGTGGTTTAATGTATTATCCATAAAACCGTTCATACTGAACTCGCCCGGTATATTTTCGTCACTGCCGCCTGTTCCGTTTCCTTTAGGACATCCCCCCTGTGCCATAAAATCGTCTATCACTCTATGGAAAGTTAATCCGTTATAAAACCCTTCCGAAACCAGATTCTGAAAGTTCGCAACTGTTTTGGGCGCAAACTGAGGATACAGCTCAATTGTAAATGTCTCGCCGTTTTTCATTTCAACCAATACCTTATTTGTAATCTTACTCATTTAAACAACTTCCTTTCATATAAAACACTATGTATTTATAACTTAAAATTATACAGATTTAATTTAAATTTGCCGTACTTATTCTCTCGATTACTTCATCAAAATTTATCAAGTTATAAGCATTCTCAGCGATACTTACATCAGCAATCGAACGCCAGTAATTCTGCAATTCATAAGCGCCGGGATTTCGCTTTATAATATAATAACCGTAATCTGAATATATAATATTACTGATTTCACCTATTTCAAGAGAAAAAGCCGTATCCTCAAAATCGGATTCCATTTCGCCTACAGGAAAAGTATATCCGCTTTCATCTTCACTGCTGTCCTCATTATATTCTTTCATAACCTGAACAAAATCTATGCCGGACTTCGCATTGGCAGCAGCTTCTCGCGCAATAATATCTGCATTTCCCTTAGACGTATCGTGAGTTATCAAAATACTCTGCACAGTTGCTCCCTTCGTACCGATATAATCTGAAAGAATCTCTATATCATCAATGTATTTTTCAGAGCTTGAATAAAACTCTTTCGCAACTCCATCAAACACTGATATATTGGTATAAACATTCTTATATGTTTCCGCATCACTGATTCCCAAAAGTGCAGCGTTTGATAAAAGTTTTTCCTCACCGTTTGTTTCAATCGCATCGTTTATAAGCTTTGACGCTTCATTTTTAGCATTACCAACCGGATATCCGCACTTTTCAGCCATCTGCCTAAAAACAACATCATTTATTGCATCGTCAAGCGCCGAACTTATTA
>CAOKIL010000090.1 GCA_948468535.1 uncultured Eubacteriales bacterium | reverse complement strand
GCAGCGTTTATCATAAAGACTGTACTGGCATATTATCTGAAGGGCTATCCATCGGATATGTCGTGCTGGATTGCATGGGGAACAAATGTTTTAAATAATGGTCCGGGGCACTTTTATGCGCCGAACTATTTTTGTGACTATCCTCCGGGATATATAACTGTTTTGGGGATATTTGCATGGTTTAACAAGATTTTCGGTCTTACCGGAAACGGAACGCAGTTAATATTCAAGATGCCTGCGATATTGGCTGATATGGCGCTTATGGTGTCTGTGTTTGTCATAGGCTCAAAGCATATCGGAAAGAAGCAGTCGCTGATTCTCGGAATTATACTTATGCTTAATCCGCTTCTCTTTGTCAATTCTTCCGCATGGGGGCAAGTTGAGTCAGTTCTGGCTGTACCCCTAATATTGGCAATGTATCAGCTTTACAGAAAGAATTGCCTGTTATCGGGTGTTCTTTATGTATTGGCGGTGCTTGTAAAGCCACAGGCTTTAATGATAGGGCCTGTATTCCTTTTTGCGTTTGTTGCATCAAAGGACTGGAAAATGATACTAAAAATGATTGGCATCGGAATTGTAATGGTACTGTTATTTTCTGTTCCGTTTAATTATGATGCGTGGTCAAACGATTCGATTGGGTTTGGAGCTAAACTTTTAACTTCGCTCAATCCCGTATGGCTGATTCAAAAATACATGAATACTTTGGGTTCATATAAGTATTTTTCGATTAATGCGTTTAACTTTTATACTATCTTTAAGCTTAACTGGGCAACACTTGAAGTCGGAGGTTCTGCTGAAATTTGGCTTAATATACTCAACTACGCAATGATGCTCATTGCTGTTGGCGGTGCTTTTGTGCTGTTTATCAAAATAAAAAGTCCGAGCGGCAGGATATTTATACCGTCGTTTTTCATAATCAGCTTTTTGTTTACATTCGGTCTTAAGATGCACGAACGTTATCTTATCACGCCGATTATCTTCTTGATATTTGAATATATACTTTCAAAGAACAAAAGAACACTGTTTGCGTTTGCGGTATTCAGCAGTGTGAACTTTATCAATGTATTTTGTGTACTGCGCTATATGCTGGTGTTCAATACATCGGGACCGTCATACAGTTCGCAGGTATTTGCTTCAGTGCTTGAAGTGATAACATTTATAATAAGCATGTTTGTGATTTTTCACGACTATGTATTGTATCCTGAACTGACGTGTCCGGCGGATGGCGCAGAAGCTGAAAAACATGACAGAAGCACACCGCTTGATGTGTGTATTGATAAGGCTAAGCTGGCTTACTTCAGATGTACTGCGGCAGCAGGAGAGAAGATTTGTAAATTCGCCGATTCAATTTCGTTTAGCGGTAAGAATAAATCAAAAGGCATAAAATTAAACGGAAATGAACTGTACGGCAAAAAGAGTGAAAAAATGCTCAGACTTGATTATCTCATACTTGCTGTAATAGTTGTTGTGTATTCGGTTATTGCATATGTAAATCTCGGCAGCCTTAAAAATCCGCAGACATTTTATAAGCCGGCAGCAGTTAATGAAACTGTGAATATTGATTTGGGTTCTGCACATCAAGTCGATACAGTGACGTATTATCTGGGAATAGGTGATGTTGCAAACAAGCCGTCAATGCGCCTCTCATATTCGACTGACGGCATAAATTGGAACGATATGAATGTAAATTGTCAGTTAAATTCAGTGTTTAAGTGGGAGGTTGTTAAGCTGAGTGCACCTGTGAATGCAAGATATATCAGAGGTGTTACGGGAGCAGTGGATTACCGCATGTTTGAAATTGCGTTCTGGAGCGCGAACGGTATACAGATCCCTATACAGAGTGTATCAGGTTCCGGCGACTGTAAAAACATTGCTGATGAGCAGGACATGGCTGTATACAAGAGTTCATTCCAAAACAGCACATATTTTGACGAGATTTACCATCCGCGTACGGCATATGAACATTTGCACTTGATGCCGTATTATGAGACAACGCATCCGCCGCTCGGTAAGCTGTTTATGTCAATCGGAATCGCAATTTTCGGTATGACTCCGTTTGGCTGGAGAGTTGTGGGTACTACGTTTGGTATCATAATGCTGCCATTAATGTATATTATCCTTAAAAAATTATTTGAGCGTACAAGGTATTCAGTTATCGGTACTTTGATATTCGCATTTGACTTTATGCACTTCTCGCTCACCAGACTCGGAACTATTGATTCATATCCGGTTACATTTATTATTGCAATGTACTTGTTTATGTTCCTGTTCGGAAAGCGTGTGCTTGATATTGCACAGAACAATCCGGAGCTGCTTGGCGATAAAAAGACTTTTGTTAAGTTGATGAAAATTCTCGGACTTTCAGGTTTGATGTTCGGATTGGGCGCCGCGTCGAAATGGATTGCAATTTATGCCGGCGCAGGGCTTGCCGTTGAACTTTTGCTTATAATGATAGGCGTATATATTAATTTGCCTAAGAAGATGAAAAACGCATTTTGGAGCTTTTTGATTAAAACATGCGGTTGCTGCGTAGTACTGTTTGTGCTGATTCCGGGTGCAATTTATACGTTGTCATACTTGCCTATTTCGATGGTTGACGGATACCCGAATGTGTTTAAGTGCATGCTTGATAATCAAAAGTATATGTATAACTATCACAGTGATTTGCAGGCAACTCATCCGTATTCGTCAAAATGGTATCAGTGGCCGATTGATTACAGACCGCTTTGGGCATATTCTGCTCCTGTCGAGACAGTAGGTCAGGATAAAATAGGCTGTATCTCAGTGTTTGGTAATCCGCTGATATTCTGGTTAAGTATAGCTGCGTTTATATACACAGCAGTTGCAGGAATAATTAAGCGTGACAAAAAGGTTCTGTTCCTTGTTGTCGGACTTATGGCTCAAATTTTACCGTGGGTGTTCGTGACGAGATGCGTATTTATATATCACTTCTTTGCAAGTGTTCCGTTCCTTATCATGATGATTGTTTATACATTTAAGGATTTAGAAGAACGTTTTGGCTGGTTCAGGCATATAACAAACGCGTACGTTGTGCTTTGCGGTTTGTTGTTCGCTGCGTTCTATCCTGTTTTGTCTGCTATGACCATTACAAAGGATTACTCAAATACATGGCTCAAATGGTTTAATACCTGGGTATTCCATAACAGAGGCAATTAATAGTGATATATTAATTTGAAAGGGTTTGATTATAAAATGAGAGAAGTAGACGTAATTCAAATCACCGATATACTTGAACAAATGTGTATCGAAGCTAACTGCGTATTAAATTCCGATATCAAAAGTGCGCTCAGGAGCGGTCTTGAGTGCGAAGACGGCGAGACAGCAAAAGACGTGCTTGGGAATATTTTAAAGAACGCCGAAATAGCGTGCGGGGAATTTGTTCCTATCTGTCAGGACACAGGTATGGCGGTTGTGTTTATTAAAATAGGTCAGGAGGTTCATTTGAGCGGCGGCTCACTTAATGATGCTGTAAACGAAGGCGTTCGCCGAGGATATAAGAACGGATATTTGAGAAAATCAGTTGTTGCCGACCCTGTAAGGCGCGGAAACACCGGAGATAACACACCGGCGATTATCCATACTGAAATCGTAGATGGTGATGAAATAGAAATCACTATTGCACCGAAAGGCTTTGGCAGCGAAAATATGAGTGCAGTAAAGATGTTAAAACCGTCAGAAGGTATTGATGGAATAATAGACTTTGTCGTAAGCACTGTGGAGAATGCAGGCGGAAATCCGTGTCCGCCTTTAGTTATCGGCGTCGGAATAGGCGGAACATTTGAAAAAGTTGCATATCTTGCAAAGTCGGCGCTTTTGCGCAGTGTTGACAGTCGTAATCCCGATCCGTTTTATGCCGAGCTTGAAGATGCATTGCTTGAGAAGATAAACGAGCTTAATATAGGACCTCAGGGATTTGGCGGCAGGACAACTGCGCTGGGTGTAAATGTTGAAACCTTCCCGACACATATTGCAGGGATGCCGTGTGCTGTTAACATAAACTGCCATGTTACAAGACACTTAACGAAAAAAATATGATTTTTTCAAAAAGTACTTGATTTTTCCTGTGAGATGATGTATAATAATCCGTAAGTCGTGTTTGATACATAACTTTAGAATTATTATTTAACCGTATTTTAGAAGTTTAGAGGATAGAAAATGGACAATTTACTGCGTAGAATTATTTTTGATGTAACAGAATATTTTTTCTACTTTAGCCAGAGCTTTTATTATAGCTTTGGTTACCTTTGGTGCAGTAAATTATGTAAGGCTCGCATGTGTTAGGAGTATAACACTTTAACTTTGAAAACTAATTCAAGGACGGGCTTTAGGCTCGTCCTTTTTATATTTTAAATATTCAGGAGGAAATATAATATGGTTGTAATTTTAAAACCAAAAACTAATGAAGAAGATACCAATAAAATGATTTCGTACATTAAGGACTTGGGAGTCGATGTAATGGTAAACAAGGGCGTTGACTGCACGGTTCTCGGTCTATTGGGTGATACGTCGAGAATCGACCCTGATACTCTGATGCTTAATGTACACGTTGACAGAGTAATGCGTATTGCCGAGCCGTTTAAAAAGGCAAGCAGAAAGTTCCACCCGGAACCGACATCAATAAAAATCGGTGAGGCGGAAATCGGCAAGGAAGGCAGTTTTACGGTTATTGCAGGACCGTGCAGTGTTGAGTCTGAAGAACAGATTATAGACGTTGCAGAGTGCGTAAAAAACAGCGGTGCAAAGCTGTTGCGCGGCGGCGCGTTCAAACCCAGAACATCGCCGTACTCTTTCCAGGGGCTTGAACTCGAAGGTCTGAGTCTTCTGTCTGAGGCAAGAGAAAAGACAGGTCTGCCGATAGTGACGGAAATCATGTCGCCAAAGATGGTTGAAACTTTTGACGAGCAGGTTGACCTGATTCAAGTCGGAGCAAGAAATATGCAGAACTTTGATTTGCTTAAAGAACTCGGAAAGACAAAGAAGCCTATTCTTTTAAAGAGAGGTCTTTCAGCAACAATAGAAGAGTGGCTGATGTCTGCCGAATATATTTTGGCATCGGGAAATCCGAACGTCATTCTCTGTGAAAGAGGTATCAGAACATTTGAGACATATACAAGAAACACACTTGATTTAAGCGCTATACCGGCGGTTAAGAAGCTCAGTCATCTTCCTGTAATAGTCGATCCGTCACATTCTGCCGGAATGAGCTGGATGGTTGAGCCGCTGTCGCTTGCGGCAATGGCAGTCGGAGCGGATGGATTGATTATAGAGGTTCATAACTGCCCTGAAAAAGCGCTGTGCGATGGCGCTCAGTCCCTGGATGAGCCGCAGTTTGAAGCGTTGATGAGAAAGTTAAAGGCAATAGGCAAGCACGTTGATAAAGTTATTGATTAAAATTTAGAATTGCGGGAGAACATTATGGAAAGTGATTTTAGAATTGCGATTATAGGTCTTGGCTTAATCGGCGGTTCGCTGGCATATGCGCTCAAAGGCTACAGAAATTCAGAGATTGTCGGATGTGATACTGACAGTGAAACGCGAAAACTTGCGATAAAAAACAAAGCCGTAAGCGAGGTGTTTGAAGATGCAGGAGACGCTATTGAGAATTCAGATATTGTATTCTTTTGCACCTATCCGGATATAATCGACACGCTGATTGATAATAACCGCAGAAGATTTAAAAAGGGTGCGGTAATCTCTGATGTGTGCGGAGTTAAGTCGAGTGTTGTTGAGAGTGTAAAGCGTGTTTTGCCGGAAGGCGTTGATTATGTAGGCGGTCATCCGATGGCAGGCAAAGAGGTGGAAGGTTTTGTAAACGCCAGTTCAGA
>CAOKIL010000089.1 GCA_948468535.1 uncultured Eubacteriales bacterium | reverse complement strand
TGGAGTTCAGACGTGTGCTCTTCCGATCTAGACGGCGGACTTAAAGACATCATTACCGGATACACACGCGAATCCGGGGTGAGAACATTAGAAAGAACCATCGCCAAAGTTTGCCGTAAAGCAGCGGTTAAAGTAATTGACGATCCGAGTTTTTCTGTAAGTATAACAAAGAAAAATCTTTCCGAATATCTCGGTAAGCAAATATACCACACAAACTCTTCCGACAAAGAAAGCTGCGTTGGTATCGCTACAGGTCTTGCATGGACCGAAGTTGGAGGCGAAACGCTTTATATCGAAGTTAATGTCATGGAAGGCAGCGGAAAACTTGAACTCACAGGCAATCTCGGTGACGTAATGAAGGAATCCGCACAGGCAGCATATAGCTTTATACGCACAAACTGCTATAAACTCGGCATTAATCCCGACTTTTACAAAATCAATGATATACATATTCATATCCCCGAAGGAGCAGTTCCAAAGGATGGTCCGTCAGCAGGTATAACCATTGCATCGGCAATGATTTCTGCACTCAGCAATATGCCGCTGCGAAATGAGACAGCCATGACAGGCGAAATAACTCTGAGAGGAAACGTACTCCCTATAGGCGGACTAAAAGAAAAAAGCCTTGCAGCACACAGAATAGGCATAAAAAATATAATTATTCCGTTTGAGAATAAGGCAGATTATGAAGAACTGCCTGATGTTGTTAAAAATAACATTACATTTTATTTTGCAAAGACTATGGACGATGTTCTTGAACATATACTTGTCAAGCCTCTGCGCCCTTTGATTCCTATAGGTTCAAAAAATAAGTCTGCCATACTCCCTGCTGACGGAAACCTTCGTATAGAATCACCTGAGGCAGAAATAAGTCGAGTAAAGCAATAATATTACAGAAATGCGGTGAAAACATGGAATATATCGAAGCAGATTTGCTTAAAACTGCTGTTTCAAAGGAACAGTACCCAGATACTCTTGTTCCGGAAATAGCATTTGTAGGACGTTCAAACGTTGGCAAATCATCACTTATTAATTGCCTAACCAATCGCAATAAACTTGCGAGAACGAGCAGTACACCGGGCAAAACTGCAACCATTAACTTTTATACAATAGATAAAGACCGGTACAGACTGGTTGACCTGCCCGGATACGGATATGCAAAAGTTTCAAAACAGGAGCTTGAAAAATGGTCGGGTATGATAGACTCGTATCTATCCTCACGATATAATCTTGTTCAGGTAATTCAACTGGTTGATTCGCGGCATGCACCGTCAAAAGACGATATTACAATGAACAACTGGATACGCCATTATAATCACATCCCGATAGTTATAGCAACTAAAATTGATAAACTCAAAAAATCTCAGATAGAAAAGAACTTAACAACAATATATAACGATCTGGAGCTTGATGAAAATTCAATTCTTATCCCATTCTCATCTGAAAAGAGGACGGGACGCGAAGAACTTACACAACTGATAAACGAATTGCTCTCCGGCTATAAAGCTACTGAGAACGATTAATCAATCAATATAAGTAATCAATCAAGGATGATACTATGAAATATGCAAGAGTTAAATATAAAGACGAAATATATTACGGAATAATAAATGACAGTCAAGTTACTCTTTTAAACGGTGACATATTCGATTATTATTCAATAACGGACACAATTTTACCGCTTGATACTGTCAAGCTTATGCCGCCGTGTGAACCTACGAAAATTGCTGCGGTTGGACTTAACTATGCAGACCATGCGAAGGAACTTAATTTAAAAGTACCTGAATTCCCGGCATTGTTTATAAAGCCTTCTTCTTCCGTTATCGGACATAATGACTGCATCATTTATCCGCCCATGTCAAAACAGGTTGATTATGAGGCTGAATTTGCAATTGTTATCGGAAAAACTGCTTCATACGTTAAACCTGATGAAGCTAAAAATTATATTTTTGGCTATACCTGTCTGAACGATGTAACTGCACGTGATTTACAAAACCAAGACCCGCAGTGGACAAGGGCAAAAGGCTTTGACACTTTTGCACCTATCGGTCCATGGATTGAGACTAACATTGACCCTGACAATTCTGATATCAAACTCAGACTTAACGGTAAGTTAAAGCAATCATCCAATACATCGAATTTCATTTTTAAAACTGACTATCTTGTATCTAAGATTTCAGAAATAATGACACTCTATCCCGGAGATATAATTACAACCGGTACTCCATCGGGAATCGGACCGATAAATGTAGGGGATATCGTTGAAGTCGAAATAGACGGTATCGGGACTTTAAAAAACACTGTAATCAAACGATAATCAACACAAATTTACAACACAGCTAAGGAGATACTGAAATGATAAAGAAACCGCGCGGAACCGAGGATATACTGCCTAAGGATTCCGCCCTATGGAACCTAATCGAAACTACCGCAAAGAGAGTTTGCGAAAAATACGGTTATAAGGAAATACGAACACCTGTGTTTGAAGAAACATCTCTGTTTAACCGCGGTGTAGGCGAAACTACAGATGTTGTTCAAAAAGAGATGTATACATTTAACGACAAAGGCGGACGCAGTATTACACTCAGACCCGAAGGAACTGCGTCACTTACAAGGAGTTATATCGAAAATTCTCTCTACGCAAACCCACAGCCCACAAAACTGTATTATTTGATCTCATGCTATCGTTATGAGAAGCCGCAGTCAGGACGTCTGCGTGAGTTTCATCAATTCGGGCTCGAATGTTTTGGCAGTGAAAACAGTGCGGCAGACGCTGAAATTATCACACTTGCTCTTGACTTTTTCAACGAGCTGAAAGTGCAGGGACTTGTACTCAATATAAACAGTATAGGTTGTCCTGAATGCAAACCAAAATACAATCAGGCGCTGAAAGAGTATTTTACCTCACACATTAATGATTTATGTGATACTTGTAAAAGCAGACTTGAGAAAAATCCCATGAGAATACTGGACTGCAAATCTACTGTATGTCACGAAATCGCCAAATCTGCGCCAAGAATGATAGATTATCTTTGTGACGACTGCAGCCGCGAGTTTGAAAGTTTAAAGAAATATCTTGATACAGTCGGTATTGAGTACAAAGTTGACACAAACATAGTAAGAGGTCTTGACTATTATACACGTACCGTGTTTGAGATTACTTCTGATGCTCTCGGCGCTCAATCTACAGTATGCGGCGGCGGCAGGTACAACGGACTTGTTGAGGAACTCGGCGGCAAACCAACTCCGGGTATAGGCTTTGCTCTTGGTATAGAAAGACTAATACTTATACTTAAAAACCAAGGCACAGACTTGCCGCAGGAAACCGTACCTGATATATTTATAGCAACAATAGGTGATAAAGCCGATATGTTTGCTCAAAAACTTGTTCATGATTTAAGAAATTTGGGGTACCATGCTGAAAGAGATTTATGCTCAAGAAGCGTAAAAGCCCAAATGAAATATGCTAACAAATTAGATGCGCGCTACAGTATTGTAATAGGCGATGATGAAGTTGACACAAATAAGGCTTGCATCAAAAACATGAATGACGGCAGCCAATATGAAACTGAAATAACATCTGAAGCAATAAGCAAAATTATCGAAAAGGAGAACATATAAATGGAATTTGATACAATGGCAGGTATGAAACGCACAAACATGTGCGGTGAATTAAATACTTCAAATGAAAATCAGGAAGTTATCCTAACCGGCTGGGTTGCTAAAAACCGTAAACTCGGCGGTGTAAACTTTGTTACACTGCGCGACAGAACAGGCATAGTACAGCTTGCCTTTAACGATGCAACTAATAAAAGCGTATTCGAGAAGTCCGAACTTCTAAAGAGCGAATATGTAATTGCTGTGAGAGGAAATGTGATAAAGAGATCACCGGAAAATATCAATAAGGATATGAAAACGGGTGAAATAGAAGTATTTGTAACTGAACTCAGAATACTAAACGGTTCAGAAACTCCTCCGTTCTATATCGAAGAAGATATTGACACAAATGATGCATTGCGCCTTAAATACAGATATCTGGATTTGAGACGTCCTGACATGCAAAAAAATATGATTTTACGTCATAAAGTTGCTAAAATTGCGCGTGACTATTTTGATGAAAACGGATTCCTTGAAATCGAAACACCTATGCTTACCAAAAGTACCCCGGAAGGCGCCAGAGACTATCTTGTTCCGAGCCGTGTGCAAAAAGGAAAGTTTTATGCTCTGCCGCAATCACCGCAGCAGTATAAACAGTTACTTATGCTTGCAGGATATGACAGATATTTTCAGGTAGTCAGATGTTTCAGAGATGAAGATTTGCGTGCCGACCGCCAGCCGGAGTTCACTCAGCTTGATATGGAGTTATCATTTGTTGATATTGATACAATAATTGAAATCAACGAGGGATTCTTAAAGAGAGTGTTTAAAGAAGCTATAAATATTGATATTCAAACTCCGTTTATAAGAATGCCTTACAGCGAGGCTATGGACAGATACGGTTCGGACAAGCCTGATACGCGGTTCGGAATGGAATTCATAGATATATCAGAAGAAGTTAAAAACTGCGAATTCAAGGTATTCACTGGCGCTATTGAGAACGGTGGCAGCGTTCGCTGTATAAATGCAAAAGGTCTTGGCGATAAAATGACGAGAAAAACTCTTGATAACCTCGGTGAATATGTTAAGACCTATAAAGCAAAAGGAATGGCATGGATTGTTGTTGAGGACAGAAATCTCCGTTCACAAATTGCAAAATTTTTTACAGATGATGAGCTTGATGCAATTCTAAAGAAGGCAGATGCTGAAACAGGCGACACTATTTTAATTATAGCTGATAAAAATGATGTTGTATATGATGCTCTCGGCAATCTGAGACTTGAAGTTGCACGCAGATTTGACCTTATAGACAACAGCAAACTCAACTTTCTTTGGGTTACTGACTTTCCTCTGTTTGAGTATTCTGAGGAAGAGGACAGATATGTTGCAAAACACCATCCGTTTACACATCCTGTTGACGAAGATATTGACAAGCTTGAAACTGAACCTCAAAATGTTCGCGCAAAAGCTTATGATATAATACTGAATGGTAATGAAATTGGCGGCGGAAGCCTTAGAATATTTAACTCTGAACTGCAGGAAAAGATGTTCAAAGCGCTTGGATTCAGCCACGAGGAAGCATGGAACAGATTTGGATATCTAATGGAAGCGTTTAAATATGGAACACCCCCTCATGGCGGACTGGCATACGGACTTGACAGACTTGTTATGATTATGGCGGGATGTGATTCGATTCGTGACGTTATTGCATTCCCGAAAGTTCAGACGGCGTCAGAACTTATGATGAAGTCGCCGAGTGTCGTTGATAAAAAACAGCTTGATGAGCTAGGGATCGATGTTAACATAGATATTGAAGATGAAGAAAAGGAGAATCCGGATAATGAGTAGTGAAAGAAACGTATTTGATATTTTAAAAGAACGCGGACTGATAGCGCAGACCACACATGAAAAAGAAATCAGAGACTTGCTTGGCAGTGAAAAAATTACTTTCTATATTGGATTTGACCCTACAGCCGACAGTCTCCATATAGGTCATTTCATGCAGCTTATTGTTATGAAGCACATGCAAAATGCAGGACACAGACCTATTGTTCTGCTCGGCGGAGGAACAACAATGGTCGGTGACCCAACGGGAAAAGCCGATATGCGTCCAATGATTTCACAAGAAGAAATTCAGCAAAATGCAGATAACTTCAAAAAGCAAATGTCGAAATTTATTGAATTTGACGGCAAGAAAGCTATTATGGTTAACAATGCTGACTGGCTGCTGAATCTAAATTATCTTGACTTTCTTCGTGAAGTTGGCGTTCATTTCTCAGTCAACAGAATGCTGACAGCCGAATGTTTTAAGACGCGTCTTGAAAAAGGCTTGTCATTCCTTGAATTTAACTACATGCTTATGCAGGGTTATGACTTCTATAAACTGCATAAGGATTACGGCGCTAAGATGGAATTCGGCGGCGATGACCAATGGTCCAACATAATCGGAGGTATTGAGCTTATCAGACGTAAGGACGGTGAACAGGCATACGGTATGACCTTCACTCTTCTTACAACAAGTGAGGGCAAAAAAATGGGCAAAACCGAAAAAGGTGCTCTTTGGCTTGACCCTGAAAAAGTTTCGCCGTATGAGTTTTATCAATACTGGAGAAATGTTGATGACGCTGATGTAATCAGACTTTTAAAACTTGTTACTTTTCTGCCTATGGAGCAAATTGCTGAATATGAAAAATGCGAAGGCGCTGAACTTAATAAAGTTAAATGTGTGCTTGCATATGAAGTTACAAAAATGGTTCATGGTGAAGAAGAAGCCAAAAAAGCAAACGATGCTGCAACAGCAATATTCAGCGGCGGCGGTAATACTAAAAACATGCCATCAGAAACAATTGAAAGCTCAG
>CAOKIL010000088.1 GCA_948468535.1 uncultured Eubacteriales bacterium | reverse complement strand
CTTTTGTGCAGCTTTTTTTCCATGAAAAAAAGCTGCCGTCTCAAAAACGCAGCCTTGTTGATGTTGCGACGCACCTTTTCCAATAGCATGAAAAATAAAACAAGACATACGTTTTTTACAAAGTATGTTTGCTACTGGAAATATTAAGGTTTGTCGCAAATATACTATAACACACTTTTTGGTATTTGTAAAGAAAAATTTTTTATTTCAAGCTATACTTATATTGTACCAAACAAATGGTTTCATGAAAATATCCCTGTTAGGTTTTATAAATATCGAATTTTATTTCTATGTTATGGAAATGATATATAAACATATGTAATTTATTATTTTGAAAATGGTGGTGTATTTTTATGTTAAGCATGGATTTGACAAAGGTATTTTTTGCATCAGTGGGTTCGCTTGTGGTTTTGTTTTTGCTCACAAAGATGCTTGGATTTAAGCAGATGTCTGAACTGTCAATGTTCGATTATGTAAACAGTATCAGTATAGGTTCTATAGCAGCAGAGATGGCAACGACTATAGACGGTGATTTTATGAAGCCGCTTTTGGCAATGGTGATTTATGCTGTTGCGGCTCTGATAATCGGAATCATTTCAAATAATTCTCTTAAATTCCGCAGATTTGTCGAGGGCGAATCGATAATACTTTTTCAAAACGGAAAGATATATAAGAGAAACCTGTCAAAAGCGAGGATAGATGTGAGCGAGTTTTTGGCACAATGCAGGATTCAGGGTTATTTTGACCTCAGTGATATTTCTCTGGCAATAATGGAGAGCAACGGTAAGATTTCGATTTTGCCGTCAACTGCGGCAAAGCCGGTCAGCATTGAGGATTTGAAAGACAGCGAGCTTATAACAAACAAAAAGCAGCCGGCGCGCGCATGTGTAAATGTGATAATGGACGGAGTTGTACTTGACGCAAACTTGGCGCAGACAGGCAACAATGATATATGGCTTAAAAACGAGCTTGGCAAGCAGGGGATTTCAAATCCGAATGAGGTCTTTCTTGCAACGGTTGATGATAATAATAAACTGAATGTGTATGTGAAGATAGAAGATAAGCCGACGAATGATTTGTTCCAGTAGGGTCAAAGGGGATGAAATCCCCTTTGACTTTAATTATTATCTTTTATTACCTCAATCCATAATTTTGTGGACGTTTTAAATCCTGCGGTAAAAGCAGTATTGCGTATTATGTCGATTAATTCACATAAATCGAGACAATTGTCGAATTCTGTACCTGCATTGTCACAAGATATAAATTTGTCGTAGAATTTATCATATATTATTTGGAGTTCATCAGAATCAAATATGTGAGTTGTGTCATCATTTAAGTACAGCATATTAGCTATGTTTTCTAAAATACTCATAAAAAATTTTCCTCCTGTTTTTTGTGTTTGACAAAAGGAACTTTCCGTAGTATAATTAGATTTACGGACAGAGTTCACTCTTGTCTGGTGTAAATAGCAGTTGCAAACTTTGGATTGGGAGCAACTGCTATTTTTTTGTTATCTGTGACTTAACCAAATGGATACCTTGTACTATTATGTCAGTTTTGCTTACTTGCAGAGTATTCGCGCACTCCTGTAATATTTCAGCATCTTTTTTTGTAAGTCTTGCTGTGAATCGAATACTACGCGGATTATCAATTGGTGGTCGTCCTGTGCGTGGACTCAAACTATAGTCACCCCCTTTTGTTGTTCCAACAATATAAATTGTATTATTGTTAGAACAATAAGTCAAGTGAAAATTGCTTTTGTAACATAATTGTAACAAAATGTCAATAAATTAAAATTCAGCAAAGGCTTTGTCTTTGAAACCAATGCCGAGCCCATATTCCGCCATGCCAAGCCGCGGCGGTAATGTTGCCAAAGCCTTTGCTGAAAACATACACAATGTACCCAGTGTATATTTTGTTTATTATGTACATTGTACACAGTGTAAGAATATGTTATAATATTATAAACAGTTGTGAAAATCATCTGTTAGAGCAAGTAAAATTGTTCCGGATAGTTAATAGAACGGCGGCGACTGTTCTGACACCTACCGAGAGGAGGTGTTAATATAGATTTGAATTTAATTTTGGGATTAATAATATTAATTGTTATCTTTGACATAATCAAATACATAAAAAATAATCGCCCCATTTTGCGGATAGGACGACTTTAAAAAAGTTTATTCAATGCAGAACGGTCAAAGCCGTTCTTGTTTTCTATCTGTATTATATCACTTAATTAATCATGTGTCAAGAGGTGATTTTGATGGCATTATCTGAGGCAAGAAAAAGAGCAAATGCAAAATATAATGCAAAGGCATATGATGAAATAAAAACCAGGGTAAAAAAAGGTCAGAAAAAAGTTCTGAAAGCTATAGCAAATGAACAAGGATACAGTCTTAACAGATATATCAAAAAGGCGGTTCAGGCTGAAATCTTGAATGATATCGGAAAAGATATAGATTTATAATAAAAAAGTCGGAGGTTAATATGAAAGTCAAAAGAGTAATTGCGGCTATGATTGCCGCAGGAGTTTTAGCTTCAGGCAGTGCGGTTTTTGCCGATGAAGTAAGTCCCTCGCCGTCACATGATGCAGAATATATTACAAGCGGTGAGTATGCAGATTATACGGAGCTGTCGGCAACATCTTTGCCTGATGATACAGACAGTATTGCAGCTCAGGATGAATCTGAACCCGAAGCGGAGGCAGTTGTCACAAATCCGTCCGTGCCGGGAGAACATGAAGGATACGAACAAATTGTTTCAGGATATGATATATACTTTGATTGTGTGCTTGACGCGTGGCCAAGAAAGGATTATGCGGTGTTTAACATATACACCGAGGACGGCACACTTGTTGACTCGCACACCAAGTATTTATCAGAACCTGAGAATTTTGTGATAAATTTTTCTGTTCCCGAATCACCTGTCGGAACAGTATTTTATCTTGAAGCAAGCGGTCTTGATTCGATAGATTATTATTCGGATAATTATACGGTACCGTTTGAAAATAAACTTCCGCTCTATACATATTGGTCTGATCCAGATGAATACGGAACAAGAGTTCCGGAAGCATCGGCGTATATGACTGCACATATGAGAACACAGTGTCCTATCAATATATATGCAGACGGTCAGAAGGCGGAACTTTCGTCGCCTGCAATTTTTGAAGGTTCGTCAATTATAGCTCCGCTGTCTGAGATTGCCGAGGCTATCGGTATCACTGACTGCACTTTCTTTCCGCAGTACAACAGTGTGAGAGTTGAGACAGGCGACCATATTATGTATGTTAATATAGGCGCAACGTATTATTCTATGTATGACCAGACTATGTATTTTAATGTTCCGGTCACAAATATAAACAGCTTGACTTATGTGGAAGTCAGACCGTTTGTCGAGGCATTTGGCAGTACGCTGACATATACAGATAACAGCGATTACTGCGACATTAACCTGACAAAATCGCCCAAGGCGCTTGAATCTATCGCAGCACTTGAGGCGCGTATGAACGAAAGCGGTATAGGCAGCAAAACTGATTATCTGATTTGGGTTAACAAAGACAAGTACAGATTAAGCGTATTTTTAGGCTCGTGCGGAAATTGGAAATGGGTCAAGGATTTTACTGTCGGTATAGGCGCGCCGGGCAGCGAGACTGTGACAGGTGTGTTTGAATATTCTGACTATACAAATATGTGGCCGTATGCTTCATATTATGTTGGTCCTGTAATGGTGTTCCATGGGAATTATGCGATACACTCAACCTTGCTCAGATACGACGGTACACCGTATAATAATAACGTAGGCGTAAAATTGTCGCTTGGCTGCGTGCGCTGTCAGGCAAAGTACATAAATTGGCTTGCGGATTATATACCAAAGGGTACAAGAGTATATGTAACAGAAAAATAAACATATTTTTTAATCGTATTTAATCGAATTATAAATTATCAGCACAAATATTGACAAGCATATGCAACTGTGATAAAATGAGGCTGAGGAGGTGTTTCAGTGGATGAGTTAACACTGCTTATCAAGCAGGAAATTAAAAAACAATATCGTAGTGTGCGTCAGTTTGCGTTTAGTGTTGGTATCGCGCAGACTACGGTAGTTAGTGCGCTGAAAAACGGCGTATCGGGTACAGGTTTTGCCACTGTAATGAAGATTTGTAAGGCGTTGGATATTCAGGTTTTTGATTACACTATTCCATTGGTGGTTGATGATAATGTAATCTCTCTGATTAAGAAGTACAACGCACTTGACAAACTCGCTGAACACACTGTTCAGACAGTTCTCAATGTTGAATATGAAAGGTGTAAAGCAGATGCTATGAAAAGCAATGTTAAGTAGTATTCAGCAATGAGGAATCTCAGCACGGTTTTTGATTATTGTATCCGTGTAAAAAATAAATAACAACAATCAGAAAAATAACATGTTATTAGAGAACGCCGCAATTTATTTTGCGGCGTTCTCGTTATATTATTAACTTTTATTAATCCGAACTTTTAGACGACTTTGACGAATCCGAGCTGCTCTTTGATGAGCTTGACGAACCGCTTTTTTTACTGTTGTCTTTATTGCTGTCTTTATTGCTGTCTTTATCATCATTGTCATTGCCATCATCGCTGTTGCTTGATGATTTCTTATCAGAACTGCTGCTTGACTTGCTTGAATCATCTGAACTGCTGTTTAGCTTTCTGACAGTGGATGGTCTGAAGTCAGTATAAGACTTGCCGTTTTCCATGTCGATGCCTTTCGCTTCTGCCATTTCAGAAACAGTAACAAGCTGATAGCCCTTGTTTTGAAGTGCAGGTATGAGCTTTATAGCGGCTTCAACTGATGTCTTGTGTATGTCGTGCAGAAGGATTATATCACCGTCCTGAATATCGTCAAGAGTGTTTTGATATACGGTGTCTGCATTTAAGTACTTCCAGTCAAGAGTATCCATCGACCATAGGATTATCGGTGCATCGGCGAACTTTTTTACATCGTCATTGATTGAACCGTACGGCGGACGCAGTGTAACAGGATCTTCACCGCTGTATTTTTTAATTGCTTCCTGAGTATCGGTAATCTGCTTATCAATAGCGTTGCTGCCGAGAGTTGTGAGCTGTGTGTGATCCCAAGTATGGCTTGAGATTTCACAGCCGATTTCCTTCATCTTTGAAATCAGCTCTTCAGCTTTTTTGCTTGATTCAACGCTTTTGCCGAGCATATAGAAAGTAGCGCGGGCATCGTTTTTTTCAAGAGCCTCCAGTAGCTTCATTGTATAGTTATCGCTCGGACCGTCGTCAAATGTAAGACACACCATTGGCTGGTCAGGGTCAACATTGCCCTTTCCGCGTTTCCAGCCGTTGCTTAAATATTCCTGAACGTCAGCTTTTAGCACATCTCTCTCCTCGCCGGTAGAAGTATTTGTAACTTTAGAAAATATTGCAGAATGGTTGGTTGTATAACCCTTTTTACGGTATTTTTCAATGTCCGCTTTAAATACAACAACGCTTTTGCCTTCATCGTTCCACATAGTTGAGATAACATCGTTTATGTTATCATACCAACCGACGTTTTTTTGTGCTTCGGCTTCGGACTGTTCAAACTGTTCCGTTCTTCCGTCTTCGGCATACATAGTGACTTTTTCAGAATCGTTGTTTATACTCACGTCAACGGGAATAATGCCTCTCATACCCATACAAACTACCAAAATGGCGGCAAGTAGTATGGCTCCGCAAAGTTTTTTCATAGGTTAAACCTCCGTATAATTTATATCATTATAGAACAATACAAGCAGTCCCGAAACTGATATTTCGGGACATATATCTGTGTTCAATTATAATATTAATTATGTTCTGTGTCAACGGTCATAATATAACAAATATATTACTTAAATATTTCTTTTTCCGCAGCGGCGCACTGATTCATGACGTTACCCCATAAGTATGTAAACAAGAGCGATAAGCAGCGCGGTGTCATCATTATCTTCACTGTCGGCAAGCATAATTATAAGTGCAGTTAGCAGCAGATCCTCTGCGGTCAGAAATCCCAAAATCTTTTTTGTTTCACGGTTATAGATTCCGGGAGGAATAAACTTAAACAAAGACTGTATCAGTCCGTTTGGGTCTGAAGCGATTTTGCCAAACAGACTTGACGAATTATTTTTTGTCTCGCTTTCTATGTTCTCATACGGCGGCGGGGGCGGAGCATAGTCTCTGTTGCCGCCAGGTTCGGAGTCAAAACTTCTGTTTGGTGTTTGCTGCCGGTGCGAGTGATGACTTTGATAATTATTTTGATTTCTGCCCGGATTTTGATATTGATATTGATTTCTGTTTTGCTGCGGCTGCCATTGACTGTTATTACCGTTATATGCAGTATTTCCGCTCTGCTGACGTGTTGAGTTTCCGCCCTGAGACTGTATTGGGTTTCTGTGTTCGGGACGGTTGTCGGAGGTTTGATAATGTCTCATATCTCTGCCTCCTAAAAATCAAGATTGATTCCGCTGTCTTTGAGCAGGGCAAGCGCCTTG
>CAOKIL010000087.1 GCA_948468535.1 uncultured Eubacteriales bacterium | reverse complement strand
TGCTATGACCGTACAAGCCGCAAGTTCATAATCTTGATTTTTACGTCTGAGTTCAAGCATACGCTTTAATCTGTCATTCTCCTCACTCAGCTCACTGCTATCCTCAACCTTGATTTCAAGCTCAGAATTTTTCTGAGAGAGTTCATTGTTCTGCTCTCTAAGTTCTCTTAGCTCGCCCAGGCAATGGGTAACGTCATAAAAACCTCTGCCTATATTTCCAAAAAATTTCTGAACCGGAGATACAGTTGTCATGACCGCATCTTCAACCACTGTCGGCTCACTGCTGTGAGTTCCGAAGTAAATAAGTATCACAATTACCAAAATGGCACATCCTGAAATGATAAGCGCCATCTTATGTTTATTAACAAACTTCAAATTCCGCACCCCTGACTATTAATAATTTTTTCGTCTTGTGACCTGCATTAGAATATTTCCGAATCCGCCTCTGCCGCGTATAGCCATTCCTGCGCCCTGAGCAACTGCACAGATTGGGTCTTCTGCAAAATACACGTTTATTCCCGTTACGCTTTTCATAAGACGTCCGAGACCGCGCAACTTTCCTGTTCCGCCGGTTAGAATTATTCCTGTTTCTATCAGATCAGACGCAAGCTCAGGCGGTGTTTCTTCAAGCACACAGTGAACCGTCTCGATTATGGTATTTACATCGTCTTTTAATGCGTTGTTTATCTCGTTTGCGCTTATAACCACGCCTTTGGGAACTCCGCTGTACATATCCTTGCCCTTTATTTCAGCCACATCAATATTAAGCCCAACAATCGCCGAACCCAACCGCAGTTTAACCTTCTCAGCGGTTGACGGAGCAATTTCTATATTATACTTCTTTTTTATCTGCTGTATTATGTCATTATCAAGGGCATCGCCTGCGATTCGTACTGACTTCGACACAACCACTCCGCCAAGCGATACAACGGCGACTTCAGTTGTTCCCGCTCCTACATCGACAATTACATAGCCCTTAGGCTCATTAACATCCACACCTGCGCCTATTGCTCCTGCAAGCGGCGCTTCAATCAGATATACCTCTTTTGCTCCTGCGGATATGACCGCTTCTTCAATCGCGCGTTTCTCAACATCGCCTATACCTGACGGCACACTTACTGCCACGCGAATCTTTGAAAATACAACACGCGTACCTTTCTCTATAAGATTTTTAAGCAAGCCGACCGCCATGTCAAAATTAGTTATTCCGCCGCCCTGAACAGGATTGATAACCGTATATCCCTCCGGCGTTTTGCCTGCCATCTCTTCAGCCTCACTTCCGACTGCAACAATCTCACGGTTTTCGTTTACTGCAACAATTGTCGGTTCGTTTGCGATTATCTTATCTTCTAAAGCGTTATACACCTGTATACTGCTGGTTCCCATATCTATTCCCAAATCAATAGCCATTTTCTGTCCTCCAAATCAATCCGCGTACTATAAAACTTTAACATCAAATTCTTGTTTCAAGATTATTCCGAGTTTGCAAAGCGGAAGCCCGACAACATTAAAGTAATCACCATCAATTCCTTCAATAAGCAATGCTCCGAGATTTTGTATGCCGTATGCACCGGCCTTATCCATAGGCTCTCCCGATTTAACATACTCTTTTATTTCTTCACGGCTTAGTTTTCTGAACTTTACATTTGTCGCTTCAAAATCGCTGACTATTCTGCTCGACGATTTTTCTATTACCGCAATGCCTGTAAAAACCGTATGTCTTCTGCCCGATAAAAGACTCAGCATTTCTTCTGCCTCTGTTTCATCCTTTGGCTTGCCGAGAATCTTGCCGTCAATCGAAACAACGGTGTCAGCGCCTATTATAATCGCGTCACTTTGAACTCTACCGGCAACGTTCAGCGCCTTTTGTTTAGCCAAACGCTTAACCGTATCAAAAGGCTGCTCGTTCTCTACAAACTCCTCATCTGAATTATCTGCCATTATCTCAAATTTTAATCCGATATTTTCAAGCAATTCACGCCGTCGCGGTGAAGCGGACGCCAAAACTAACTTCATATTATTACCTCTTAAATTTATGTTCTATATAATTCCTTTATAAAAATGGATTCGTGTGAACTCACTGATATTATAGTCATCTATTCCAAAGTAAGCTCCGCACACCTGTTTAACCACGTCTTTCGACTCAATAGAAAACCTGATATTTACCAAATCAACTCCTGCTTTTTTCAAGTCATCAATTTTATCTGCCATGAACACAGGACAAGAATTCAGCAAAACGCTTCGGCAGCTTTCACCGTCACGCATAATGGGAAAACGCTTGCCGAGCCTGTCGGTCATATACTGCGTATCACCGCCGCACGGACATGTGCCGTCACCAAAATTTCTTACTATACAATTCTCGGTTGTCATGAGCGGTATGTATCCGTATACCAACACTTCAACAGACACATCCGCAGAATGTAAGTTCTTTGCTATATCTCTAATCTGCGGCAAGCTAAGTTCTAAAGACGGCATGACCGAACTGATACCGTTTTCTGCACACTCGCACGCCGCCAGTGAATTGGCTGTATTAAGCCGCCATGATCCGTGCAGGTTAAATCCAAAATCATTTTGAAGCCCTGATATGTTGTGTACATACAATCTTTCAAATCCAATATTTTTTAGACTTTTAATTCCGTTGGTATACTCGTCATATTCTTTATCACTCACTATTGCCGGCGGTTCTATCACTATACGCTTGTAATTATCTTTGAGCTCATCGGCATGGTTTTGCAAAATATACATCGGAACCGAAATATATGAAAACTGAGCGCCGTGTTCATGCTCAAACTCTATTATTGCTCTGTACTGCGATATATCCGCAACAGAAGCAGTAAAACCGAAACAATTTACCGTCTGTGAATGAGTAGTATAATTTGACTTATTTATATTCTTTTCTTTATATATCTTATCTAAACTTGATTTTTTCAGAATTATATCCTCTGCCGCATCAAGCGCCTTTCTTCTGACATCGTTGAGCTCTTTAAGCGGTACAAACGGATTATTCTTGATTATAATATTTATGTCATCAAACTCAAAAACACTTCCGCCTGTCTTTTTTATCTGACGCAAAACAGTTTCTTCGGTAACCGGTTTTGAACTTGCGGTCTCAACTATATTATCACCAAACACACAGGCTGACAATCCATCGCCTCTGATATTAAATCTTATCTTTTCACCGGCGCTGATTTCTATTTCGCCAAAGAGTTTAATTTTAAAGCTGTCACGTCTCTTGTTAACTTCTTCTGCAACCTGTTTTGCAACCTCATCGCTGCCGCTTTTATATGGATTATCCGGCTTGTTAAACGTGAACATATCCGTTCCGATTTTATTGTCAAAGTATCCTGAAGACTGACCACCGCGATAAAATATGCGGTTCATTTTGTCAATTTCAGCTTTTGTAGGTTTTCTGTTTTCTCTCAGGCAGTCTGCATATGTTTTGACTACACATCCGACATATGCACTGCCTTTCATCCTTCCCTCAATTTTAAGCGACGCCGCTCCGCTCTCTATCACTTTATCAAGCTGATTCGCAAGCGACATATCTTTAAGACTCAAATAAAAACCCGCATTGCTTTCGTTATGTTTATACGCCTGTCTGCAAGGCTGTGCACATTTTCCGCGGTTTCCGCTTCTTCCTCCCAGCATACTGCTCATCAGGCATTGACCTGAATACGACATGCACATCGCACCGTGAACAAAGATTTCTGTTTCAACTCCGCAATTATCGGAGATATATTTTATCTCTTCAAAACTAAGCTCGCGCGAAAGCACAATTCTGTCAAAACCGAGCTCGACGGCGCTTTTTGCTCCTGCAAGACTGTGCACAGTGAGCTGTGTGCTGGCATGAAGCTGAGACCTGACCGCAAGTCTTTTGGCAAGTCTCAAAACACCCAAATCCTGTATTATCAATGCATCCGCGTTGATTTTATCAAGATACAGAAAATAATCCTCAAGTGCACTGAGTTCCTTGTCTCCAACAATTGTATTCACAGTGACATGAACCTTTACGCCTCGCAGATGGCAGAACTTAACCGCATCTTTAAGCTGCTCTCTGTCAAAGTTATCGGCATAGCTCCTTGCGCCAAACTCCTTGCCCGACAGATAAACCGCGTCCGCTCCCATCAAAGCCGCGGCAACAAGACACTCCATATTTCCTGCCGGCGCCAAAAGCTCCGGTCTGCCTGCTCTTTTATATGACTTATTATCTAATTTATCACGCATAATTATTTTTTACGAAATTTATCTATTGCCGCAGCAGTACCATAATTAACTCTGCCCGGTGATGAAGCCGTACTTGACGCTGCGGACAGCTTTGATGCCGAATCCGGTTCAGTATCTTTTTCAACAACCGCACTGCCCGAACGGTTTACCGCAGCCGCTGAAGCGTTAGCTTTTGCTTCGCCGGAAGCAGGTGAATACGAACTTCCCGAATATCTGTTAACCGTCTTAGGCTCGTTTGCCGCATAAACGCGTGCAGAGTATGCAGAACCGGACTTTTGAACAGAATGTGAACTGCTGCGCAGATTTTCCAGCTCAGTTTCGCGCTTTGCAAGCTCAATTTCGAGCTTATGGAGGTCTTCTCTTAGTTTCTCAACCTCAAGTTTCTTGTTTTCAAGCTCCACACCGTTTTTCTGAGCTTCATCCATATAAGTACTTACTTCATTACGCAGATTATTAACAGTCATGTCGCTTTTGAGAAGTTCATCAGCCAAGTTCATGGATGCCATAACAGCAAGCATGGCTGTACTTAAATGACTGTCCTGACCCTTTACCTCCGCAATCTTTTTATTGACCAAAAGCGCAACTCTTTGAACATATTCCTCAGACTCGTTGCTCACAATAGTATACTCTATGTTGTTTATCTTAACTTCAACTTTTGTATTTTCCATAATATAGCCTCCCACGCTCCGGGATAATTATTGTTTCTTTAATGTTTCCAATGCTTTGAACACGCCAAAGATTGTCTTTGCATCGTTTATTTCGTTGTTCATTATCATTTCCTTAACCCTTTCAATGGGGATAAATTCCACATCAAGATATTCGTCAGGGTCAAGATGAACTTCGCCTTTTGTAAGACCGGTGGCAAGATATACATGCGTAACCTCTGCACAAAATCCCGGTGACGGATACATAAATCCGAGATAATCAAAATTTTTCGCCTTGAATCCCGTTTCTTCCTCAAGCTCGCGGATACCACATTTGCGGTGTTCTTCACCCTTATCAAGCTTGCCTGCGGGAATTTCGTAAATAGGCTTTTCCACAGGCTTTCTAAACTGCTTAACCATGATGATTTCATCATTATCGGTCACAGCGACAATCCCTACGCCTCCGGGGTGTTCAACAATCTCACGGACTGCAAGATTTCCCTTCGGCATTTTGACTTTATCTACTCTGAGTTTAACAATAACACCATCGAATATTTCTTCACTCGATACAGTTTTCTCCTCAAATATCATATACATCTACACTTCCTTAATTCGGAAAATTATACATTTTAATCCAAACACCTATGATTTTAAAATCCATATTTAAACACATACTAATCTAAGATATATCATACTACAATTTTCCAAAAAAATCAAGCGAATTGGACACATATCTTTTACTTTAATATTATTTGTACAGATACGATAATAAACTTCTGCTATTATCACATATTTTACTTGAAAAATTATGAAATATACTGTTATAAAAATTATATTTAAAATCTACCTCTTGACAAATAATAAATCTGTGTTATAATAACCTCGTTGTTAATTGAGAATTATGTAAAAAATGAATTTTAAATAAATCTTAATGAAGAGTAAAAATACGAGCGTTAAGTGTTGTCCGAACGGGGAGTTGTCGGACAAACGAAAGGTCTTTTGACTTGCGGTTCGTGTTTTGCATCCCGCTTCATACAGCAAAGTTATAATTCTGTATATTACTGCAGTCTTCTTTCCTTGCTATATGAGTGAGGTTGAAAGGAGTCTGTTTTTTTATGTTTAATTCAAATTCAAACAAAGATTTTAAAGCGTTGGGCGGAATTCGTATGTTTTCAAGCCTCAAGGTTCTGCTGATTTCAGCAATGTTTATTGCCATCAGTATAGTTCTCGGCAAACAACTGTCGTTTACTATGGGTCCTCTGCGTCTCAGTTTTGAGAACCTCACTGTTATCATGTCAGGCATTATGTTTGGTCCTCTCGTAGGAATGACAGTCGGAGCCGTTGCCGATATAGTAGGCAGTATAATTGTAGGCTATACTATAAATCCAATCATTACGCTTGGCGCCGCCTCTATCGGTCTTGTTTCAGGGATTGTCTCGTTTTATTGCTTTACCGGCAAGCCCAAACTCAACATTATCATGTCTGTAATTATGGCGCATATAATCGGTTCGCTTATCATCAAGTCAATCGGTCTTTATGTGTACTACACATATCCTTTGCAGCTTATTCTGCTCAGAATACCGACTTATATAATAATCGGAAGCTTAGAATGTTATCTGATTTATGTACTTATGAGAAATAAAGCATTCAGCAGACAACTGCAAAGAATTCAAAGCAGGTAAATAATCATGAACTATGATCAAGCAACAGAATACTTAGAACAAATCTATACACGAGGCAGTCACCCCGGATTGTCTCGTGTTTTAGAGTTGCTGGAAATACTCGGCAGCCCGCAAAACCGGCTTAAAATAATCCATGTTGCAGGAACAAACGGAAAGGGCTCCGTGTGTACAATGCTTGAACAAATACTCTGTGCAGAAGGTCTGAAAACAGGGCTTTTCACTTCGCCGAGTATAACGCGCGTTAACGAGTGCTATCGTATATGCGGCAAGCCGATTTCAGACACAGATTTTGCAAGACTTATCGATTCTGTCAAGTCTGCCGAAAACTTCATGCAGAATAAGCCGACAGGGTTTGAGTTTGAGACCGCTGCTGCACTTAAATTATTCGTTGATTCTAAATGTGATATTGTTATTCTGGAA
>CAOKIL010000086.1 GCA_948468535.1 uncultured Eubacteriales bacterium | reverse complement strand
CTTATATAATCCATAAGGATTTTTAAGTACGGATACTGCGGATTTCTGCCTCCGCCGTAAAGATGCGGAGGACAGTCGGGATCGTTCTTCTTAGGCGAAAACGCGTGAGGAACAAAATGATTTATCCCGGCGGAAAGAAAGTGGTCTGCGAGCCACTTCATCATCGGCAGTCCTTCTGCCCATCCGTAACCACCGAAAATCTCACACAGCGCACGCCCTTTTTTATTTGGCTGTATATGCGACATTGAAACTCCAAGCTTTGCAAGAGCAAAGTTATAAAACTCCGGGTCGTTATTTTTAGTCGATGCAAATACTGCATGGCTCATATCATTGAATCCCGGCAGAATCTGATGATATACGGCATCTATGCCCGACATGTCCTGTCCGGCAAGAGCGCGGAAGTAATGCCCCGCTCCGTCGCCCAATCTGCCGCTTACGTTCATATCTTCAAGCACATGACCTATATACTCAACATTATGCGCTCTGCACCAATCACCAAGCATATAACAGAAGTTCTCACTATACATATTAGATACCGTATCCATATATGCAGTTCGGATTTCAGCGGTTACATCTCCGCAATCGTACCAAAGAGCAGGCAGATACTTTTTTGCGTCAAGCCCTGTTTTGTCAGTAATAATTTTTATCAGTTCATCGCTCCACGGCATTGTGGTACCTCTAACCCCAACGCCTGCGATGTAGCCCTTCGGCAGATTACGAAAGCCGGGTTCGTCGGTGAAAAATCCCGCTATTGTCCTGCCAAACTCCGCAGAATACCGCTTATAATGCGGCTCGTAGACCTCGTCAATCATAAGTCTGCATGATTCGGGATTCAGGTTATCAATCATCACCTTTGCTCTGCCTGTTACTCCGTCACGCGTTTTGATAAGCATAAATATCCGCCATGTCCCTTCGGGTACATCAAAGTACAACATACCGTCACTTATATTTTCAGTCAGATCAATAGCTCTGTCAGTCAGATTCTCGCCGTCACCGTTGCGTTCCATTGCTACAACCGACACAAAACTTTCTTCATACTCATTACGCAGCCAGTTGGACATTATAACCGCCGCATCTTTTTGCGGACCTACAACGTCCATATTCTTCTCTATTAGCTGCCACTTTCGCAAATGCGGATATTTTTCTTCAAGCGCACCGTTGGCATAACCTGTCGGAAAGTGCTTATCATCAAAAATCCACACGCGCATATTACGCCTGCGGCACTCATCGATTACAACGTCCATGTTCTTCCACCATTTTTCACCGCAGAAGTCGTCAAATGGACGTGATTCAACACAGAATTCAGAGATTCCTGCTTCGTTTATTTTGGCGATTTCATTGCGGATTACGCTTTCGTGCTCGCCATGCTGCCAAAACAGCGGCAGTATATAGCTGCCGCTTTTATTATTTAAGTTATCCATAAGTCTTTGCATGGCGCAGTTCCTCCTATTCAGTCAGCGGCTGAGCCACAGATCTAGTCTTTGATATATGCCTCTTTACTATAATATACGCGGCGGCAATCGTCAGTGATGTAACCGCCCAGCTCACCGGGTAGACAAGTATAAGCGTCATAAATGTGTGCGAACGCTCAAATACCGTGTATACCCACAAAAGCCTGACGCCGCATACTCCTACAATCGAAATCAGCGCAGGTACGAGCGAATATCCCATACCGCGCATACTGCCGGACAAGACATCCATCACTACGTTTATAATCTGAAACGCCAGAACGTACCTCATTCGCATAAGTCCGATTTCAACAACAGCCGGCTCGGTAATATAAAAACGAATAAGGGTGTTGCCAAATATAATAAAAGTCCAACATAAAATTGTGGTAGCCAACATTCCGATTCCAAGACACCACAGAGTGACCCTACTGCAGCGTTTATAATTACCTGCACCGTAGTTCTGACCGGTGAATGTAACACATGCCTGACTGAATGCGTTTAGCAAAAAATAAGCAAAAAACTCAAAGTTCAGCGCCGCGGCAGAACCTGCAACAACGTCCGAGCCGAGACTGTTAAGACCCGACTGCACACATACGTTAGACGCCGAGAATACTACTCCCTGCAAACCTGCCGGCAAGCCGATTTTGACAATGTCTTTAAGTATAGCGCCATCGATTCTAAGGCTGCGAATTTTAATGCGTAAGGGACCGGGTTCGTGGGTCAGGAAGTATAACAGCATACTTGAACTGATTATGTTTGAAATCACCGTAGCAATACCGACACCGACAACACTTAACTTGCATACTATAACGAAAAACAGGTTAAGCAATACGTTGATGATTCCCGATACGACCAAACATATAAACGGACGCTTAGTATCTCCGCGGCTCCTTAATATTGCCGAACCGAAGTTGTACAGCATTATAAACGGCATGCCCAGAAAATATATTCTGAGATATACCACTGCCAAATCTATTATATCATCAGGCGTAGACATCAGTCTCAGCATTGGTCTGGTTATTATTAGACCGATACAAGTGATGATAACTCCGCTGATAAGTGAAATCAGCACTGCCGTATGCGCCGCACTGCGAACCTTGGTGCGGTTGTTCTCTCCGAGATACCGTGCAATAACCACGTTTGCACCAACAGATAAACCTACGAATATATTAACCAAAAGATTAACTATAGCACCGTTGCTGCCCACGGCCGCAAGCGCACGGCTGCCTGCAAACCTTCCGACTACTGCAATATCCGCCGAGTTAAAAAGCTGCTGAAGGAAACTGCTTGCCGCAAGCGGCAAAGCAAATAAAAGTATTTTATTCCACAGCGAACCATGCAGCATATCCATCTCTTTTTTTGTACTTTCTTTAGCCAATCTTAACACCTTTCTATATTTAAAATTAATAAATGACTTGCATAATGGCTTCTGCGACATATACCGCAAGGCATGACGCTACGGCAACCGTAATAAGGCTCTTTTTCATATACGCCAAAATAACCGCAGCAGCCATTCCCACAGCCGCCGAGATAACGCTCGATGTCGAAAATAATATTGCCGGGAATGTCATTGCGCCGAGTACTGCATACGGCATATAATATAAGAACGATAAAATATACCTGTTTTTTATTTTCTTTTTTATCAGGGTTAAAGGTAACATTCGTATCAAATACGTGACAACAGCCATGACAATAATATATATTAGGATTCTTGCGTTATCCATTTGTACAAGCCTCCCCTTCTTCTTTTGGCAGCGGAGCAAAAAACGCAGCGGCTCCTGCACACAAAAAAGTGCAGATTATAATAGCAAATCCGCTTGAAACATGATTGACAACAGGAACCCAATAAAACGCCGAACTAAGCAGCATAGCCGAAATAACAACAGCGAACACGGTGCGGCTCTCTCTTGACGGAGGCACGACAATTGCTATAAACATACCGTATATTGCAATACCCATCGCACTGCGTACAGATTCGGGCAGAATCATACCGGAAACTGCGCCCAGCAGAGTTCCGAGGCTCCACCCGATATACGGAACAGAAATCAGACCGTACATGTATCTCGGTCCGACAGAGCACAGCTTGGTTGTTGCAACAGCAAAAATCTCGTCTGTAATTCCATAGGCTATGCCCATACGATTGAGCACACCTACTCCGTCCCTGAGCTTCTGAGAGACAGAGACCGACATCAGAGCATAACGCATATTTATAACAAGCTGAGTTGCAGCTACCTCAAAGTACGAGCCGCCTGCAAGCATGAGGTTAAGTCCTGCAAACTGACCGGCAGAAGTCAAATTGGTCATAGAAATGAGCAGAGCCGCCCAAACGGGAAGTCCGCCCATAACTGCCATTATACCAAAAGTAAACGACACCGACACATACCCCAAACCGATAGGGATTCCGTCCCTCAGTCCGCAGATAAATCGGTTTTCGGATTTTTCCATTATATATTCTCTCCCAGATACTTTCGCTCTATTTCTTTGCAGCCTCTGCAACAGCTTCGGCAACTGCACCCGCAACTCTCGGGTCGAACGCTTTGGGGATTATGTACTCTTCGCTGAGTTCCTCGTCAGAAATCAGTCCGGCAATTGCCCTGCATGCCGCAACCTTCATATCCTCTGTGATTGCTGTTGCCTTAGCGTCAAGTGCACCCCTGAATATACCCGGAAAGGCAATTACATTATTAATCTGGTTCGGGAAGTCAGAACGTCCTGTACCTACAACTCTTGCCCCTGCCGCCTTGGCAGCGTCAGGCATAATCTCAGGAACAGGATTAGCCATAGCGAACACAATCGGATCACTGCCCATTGAATTAACCATCTCACCGCTGACTATATTCGGGGCAGAAACTCCGATAAACACGTCTGCACCATGCATTACGTCTGCCAGACTTCCCGTTTGCTTTTCGGGGTTTGTTATCTTTGACATCTTCTCCTGCTCGGAATTCAAACCGCTCATGCCATTGCATATTGCGCCGATTTTATCAACAAGTATAATATTTCCGGCGCCCATGTTCATAAGCATTTTACATATTGCGATACCTGCACTTCCTGCGCCGTTTATGACTATCTTTACTTTATCTATCTTCTTGTCCACAACTCTGAGCGCATTCATGATTCCTGCCGATACGACAATCGCCGTTCCATGCTGGTCGTCATGGAATACAGGGATATCCAGTTCCTGCTGGAGCCGTCTTTCGACTTCAAAGCATCTAGGTGCAGAAATGTCCTCAAGGTTGATTCCGCCGAATGTAGGCGCGATGTTCTTAACAGTGTTTACTATCTCGTCTACATCGTTTGTATCAAGGCATATAGGAAAGGCGTCAATATCCGCAAAATTCTTGAACAAAACACACTTGCCTTCCATAACAGGCATACCTGCCTCAGGACCTATATCGCCGAGACCTAAAACCGCCGTTCCGTCTGTCACAACCGCCACAAGGTTGCCCTTTCTTGTATAGTCATAGACTTTTGACTTGTCCTTTGCTATTTCGCGGCACGGCTCTGCAACTCCCGGAGTATATGCTACCGACAACTGGTCTTTATCGTTGGTTTCCGCGCGTGATGATACCTCTATCTTTCCTCTTAGCTTTTTATGCAAGTCCAATGCTGCTTTGTTATAATCCATTTTGTATCACTCCTTATTTTTATCGTATAATATTTTAAGTCCGTCGAGAGTAAGCATGCTGTCAACAAAATTAATCTCGTCGGATTCTTCAGCTATCATTTTGGCAAGTCCGCCCGTGGCAATGACTGTCGCATCACCGCCGATTTCCTTCTTTATACGTCTGACGATACCGTCAACCTGACCGGCATGACCGAACACCGCTCCGCTTTGAATCGCACTGCTTGTGCTGCGCCCTATAACGCTGCCGGGCTTTACAATCTCTACCTTAGGCAGTTTGGCTGTCTTTTCAAACAGAGCTGACATCGAAATTTTAACCCCTGCCGAAATAACTCCGCCGAGATAGTCGCCGTTTCTGTCAACTGCACAAAATGTGGTTGCCGTGCCGAAATCGACTATAATGAGCGGCGGCTTATACTTGTGTATTGCTGCAACGGCGTTTACTATACGGTCTGCGCCAAGCTCTCTGGGGTTGTCATAACGTATATTCATACCAGTTTTTATTCCTGGTCCGACAATCATCGGCTCACACCCGATATATCTCTTGACTGCATTCTTGAGCGAGTGCATAACAGTCGGCACAACCGATGCAATCATCACATCGTCAATGTCGTCTGTACTTACGTTCTCAAACTGCAAAAACTGCGTAATCAATACGCCGTACTCATCGCTTGCCTTGTTCTTGTCTGTCGCCATACGCCAGTTTCTTCTCAGTTTATCATTATCGTACAGTGCGACAACTATATTTGTGTTTCCAACGTCAATCGCAAGAATCATATTTTCTTTTTCTCCTTAATATATGCTTATACACGTTTTTTGAGTTTAACGCTCACTTCTCCTCCGATTATCTCAATAACCATAAACGTACTCCATGCGCTGCCGGGATTAAGCATCAAAATTCCGTCCATATCCTCACAATGCGCAATATGCGTATGACCAAACACACATATATCCGCACCTGATTCGTGAGCCTTCTGCCGCAGCAAGCTTAATCCGCTCTTTACATGATAATTATGACCATGAGTCAGGAAGATACGCTTTCCGCCGAACTCAAACACTTTGTCAAACGGAACTTCATGAACAGACCAGTCGTTGTTGCCCAAAACATAGACAAGCGGAATCTCGGGAAACGAACTCAAAATATTATCCGCATCACGCTGTATATCTCCTGCGAATATGATAAGGTCAACATTCTTTTCACTGCACACCGCATCGTTTATGCTCTGAAAGTTGCCGTGAGAATCACTGAAAATCAATGCTTTCATTATAAAAGACCTCCTAAGCTATGGTAAATTATATCATATAAATAAATTTTTGTCACTATTTTTATTAAAATACATAGAATGTATTGTAGAGTAGTTTGAATACATACCGAAAGGAGCCATATAATTATGAATATAAACGACCTCACTCAAGGTATAGACCCGAATAAGCTAAACAGCACACTTAAACAGTTCAGTTCGATGATGTCAAAGGATGACATTAATCAAGTTCTGAATGCACTGAAAAACACAAATCCGAATGAGTTGAAACAGCACATCGGCAAGATTAGCCAAAACGACTTGAATCAAGTTCTTTCAAGCAGCCCTGCATTGAAAAACGCGCTCAGCTCTAATCCGGAAGTAATGAATAATCTGAACTCTATATTAAACAAATAGACGATTTTATTATTTAGGCGGTGATTATATGGAAGGCAACGAATTTGACTTTGGTTCTGCCATAGAACAAATACAAAGCATGATGAATACCGATGACGGTCAAGCAAAGCTCAATAATATAATCAACGCCTTTATGGGACCCGATGATGCTGCGGATACAAAAACGCAGAATCAAAACAGCAGCGGCTCAAATAATTCAGGATTCGGCGATTTTGCCGATATGAATCAGATGGATATGATGATAAAACTTGGCAACATTATGTCAACTGTCAAGTCACAGCAGACAGGCGCGAGCGCAAACCTGCTTTATGCAATCAAACCATACCTCAGGCAGTCGCGCCGAGAGAGAACTGACGGAGCAATGAAAATAAT
>CAOKIL010000085.1 GCA_948468535.1 uncultured Eubacteriales bacterium | reverse complement strand
TCTTCTTCCATTCTTCTTTTGTTATACATGTAATATGCTCAGTACGAATATCATTCATAAGCGGCCATGGTATGTCGCGGTTTGTATGATGAAACTTAAAGCCACACTTTTCCTGAACTCGTTTTGATTTAATATTTCCATCAAAATATCCGCACCATAATTTATTTAAACATAAATCTTCAAAGGCATGACGCATTAATTCTTTTACACCTTCAGGAATTAGACCGTTGCCCCAAAAAGGTACACCTATCCAATAGCCGATTTCCCCCTCATCAGACGGAATATATATATTGCTATTTTCACCTATCATCAGACCAATGCTTCCAATAGCTTTGTTTTTGTTATTTTTTAAAATAACAGCGTAAGTTTCATCTGCCGAAAGAACATTTTTTATAACCTCCCGACTATTTTCAACGCTTGTATGTACAGGCCAACCGGCTATAGGACCAACTCTGTCATCCTTAGCATATTCATATAAAGATTCTGCATCACTTTCTTGCCATGCCCGCAATATTAATCTTTCTGTTTCAAGTATCATATATATAGTAACTCCCTAAAAACACAAAACTATTTAACAAATCTTGTTTTCACAAAATCACAAATAATTTTTGCAGTATCATCTATTCCAAGACAAGCGCTATTAAGAGCTATGTCATAGTTGGTAACATTTCCCCATTCCTGATTGGTATAGAAATTATAATAGTTACCTCTCTTTTTGTCAGTCTTTTTCATGGTATCAAGCGCCTCTTTTTCGCTCTGCTTATATATACGCATCACGCGCTCCAGTTTAAACTCTTCATCAGCATGAATAAAAACATTGACAGTATTCTTGTTTTCTCTTAAAACATAGTCAGAACATCGTCCAACAACAACACAGGATTTGTTTTTGACAAGATCTTGAATTACCTGTGATTGTATTCTGAATATTGAGTCAGAGTTCAAAACATCACCATATCTGTAAAAATTACCTCTGTCAGACTGAAGCCCCATAACCAATGAGTATAACAGACTATTTGTAGGCTTTTCGTCAATACCGTCAAAAAGATTTTCTGAAAGCCCGCTTTCTTTTGCAGCAAGCGCAATCAGACTTTTGTCATAAAACTCAATTTCAAGCATATCGGCGACTTTTTTGGCTATCTTCCTGCCTCCACTGCCAAACTGTCTACCTATTGTTATAACATAATTTGTTTGCATTAATTCAACTCCCTTTTCAAATCCCATTTTTAATATCATCACAACTTTATAATACATTGTATCACATATTATCTGATTAGTAAAGTTATTTTTTATTTAATCATAAAAATTTAGTATATCATTTTGTATGTTTTTGCCAAAAACAGGTCTTATAATTTATAAATATTATAAGAATATCAAAAGTTTGGCCGCTTGACAATATTTTGAAAGTATATTATAATATTATAGTTAAATTGTATAAATATTATATACAATTCCTTACTCCTGAAAGTTGTCAGGGGTCAAAGTCCAGAAGGAGGTGAAAATAATGGCAGAACACATCAATAAGTATGAAACCATTATGGTTTTGGATGCTTCTAAAACCGAAGAGGAAATCTCAACTTTACTCGAAAAGTTCAAGTCATTGATTGAAAAGCACGGTGAAATCGAAAGCATCGATGAGTGGGGCAAGCGTAAGCTCGCATATCCAATCAATTTCATGAACGAGGGTTATTATGTGCTTGTAAACTTCAAGTCTGCTCCGGAGTTCCCGAAGGAGCTTGAGCGTGTTTACGGCATTACTGACGGCGTACTTAGAAGTATCGTTGTTAGACGTGAGGAGGACTAATTGTGATTAACAAAGTAATCTTAATGGGTAGACTTACTCGCGACCCTGAAATCAGACATACCGGTACAGGACGTGCTGTTTGTAATTTTTCTGTTGCCGTTGATAACGGATACGGCGAAAACAGACAAACAGACTTCATTAACTGTGTTGCGTGGAATAATCAAGCTGAGTTTTTAGGCAAGTATTTCACAAAAGGTATGATGGTTATTGTTGTCGGTCGAATTTCGACCAGAACCTGGGAAGGTCAGGACGGTAAAAGAAACTACGCCACTGAAGTCATTGCAAACGAAGTTAACTTTGGTGAAACAAAAAAATCAAGAAACGAGAATGCAGGTTATGGGGACAGCGGTTTCAGCTCTCCGCAGCAAAATTCGTATTCTTATTCTGCTCCGTCTTTTAATGAACCATCACAGTCAATGCCGGGTGGCATGGATAACGATGAGTTCACACCATTATCTGAAATAGATGATGACCTTCCATTTTAAAATTTTGAGTTAAAGGAGAGTTTAAAATGGCTGAAGAAAGAAGAAACGACAGACCTCGCGGCAGACGTCCTAAGAGAAAAGTTTGCTCGTTCTGTGTTGATAAAGTTGACCACATCGATTATAAAGATGTTGCTAAGCTTAGAAGATACGTTACAGAACGCGCTAAGATTCTTCCAAGGAGAATCAGCGGTTGCTGTGCAAAGCATCAAAGACAGCTTACTGTTGCTATTAAGAGAGCAAGACAGATTGCTTTGATGCCGTATACATCTGACTAATATTTATACCGGCGGGTACATCCGCCGGTTTTTTATGTATATTATGTATTAATTAAAATCTATATATGTGCTTGGAGTATCGCCTGCAATTATTGATTCTGCAATAGGTACTTCTGTCACTATTGCATCACCGCTGTTTCTAATCGGTACATTTAATCCTATATCAGTGGTTATCCGAACCTTTATTAAATGTTTTGTTTGATTTATCCCAACTGAAACAAACTCATCATCAAAGTCTACCTTTACATCCTCATCTGTAAGCACGCGCAGCGTAATCGGTATTCCTATACCTGAATAAAACCTATCCGATATAAACGCCATAAGCGGTATTTGTATATCAACTGAGTTGATTTGGTCAATCCGTGTTTGTACTTCAACTGCCAAATCCGACTTCATAACATTGAGCTTATTATAATCTATTGATAATGACTTCACGCTGCCATCGCCGGCGGCAGATTTATCAACCAAAGAATCATAGCTTATATCATAGTTTCCTATTAAGTCGCTTACTGCACTGTTACATTCTCTTAGAACAACACTGTTTAAATTTGAAATTGCCATATTATTTATAAGCGGATTAACCCTGCTTTCAACATCATTAATAATATAAATTGTGAACAATATAAATACGGCAAATATACAAATGAGTTTGCCGCATTTGAAGAACGCTGCTCTTCTTCGTCTATTTATACCACTTGAAGTATATTTCTTTCTTCGTCCTGTTATTCCCAGTCTATATTTCAGTTTTCTCTGCCAAATAAACATAATAATCACCTAATTTATATTACGCACTTATTGAACTTGTGTTACAAAAAAGCAAAAAATTAACAACCTAAAAATCAATAGTGACAAATAGGAATTTGTATGATATAATTTAATATACACGATACAGATACTAATAACCAATAGGGAGGTAATAACAATGTGGTTTGACGAAAGCGTAATTTATCAGATATATCCTTTGGGATTTTGCGGTGCACCTGCTGATAACGACGGAAACACCATAAACCGAATTGAGAAAGTAAGCGAGTGGATTCCGCATATAAAAAAGACAGGCTGTAATGCAATATATTTTTCACCTGTTTTTGAGTCCGACAGACATGGATACGACACTCGTGATTACAAAAAGATTGACTGCCGCCTCGGCACAAATGCTGATTTCAAAAAAGTCTGTAATGAGCTTCACGAAAATGGTATTAAGATCATTCTTGACGGAGTATTTAATCATGTAGGCAGAGGTTTTTGGGCGTTTAAAGATGTTCAGGAAAAGAAATGGGATTCTGAATATAAAGACTGGTTTCACATTAACTTTGATGGAAACAGCAACTACAACGATGGATTTTGGTATGAGGGCTGGGAAGGTCATTTTGAGCTTGTCAAGCTGAATTTATATAATCCGAATGTAACCAGCTACTTGTTTGATTGTATAGACTACTGGATTGATGAGTTCAAAATAGACGGTTTAAGATTAGATGTTGCATACTGCTTATCTCAGGATTTTTTGAAGCAGCTTAGGTATCACTGTGACAGCAAAAAACAGGACTTTTTATTGCTTGGCGAGCTGTTGCATGGTGACTACAATATGTTTGTTGCCGATGATAAGCTTCATAGCTGTACTAACTATGAATGTTACAAAGGATTATATTCAAGCTTTAATTCTGAAAATATGTTTGAGATAACACATTCATTAATCAGACAGTTTGGCTCCGAACCATGGTGCTTGTATACCGGTAAAAACCTAATGTGTTTTGTTGATAACCATGATGTTACGCGTATTTCAAGTATACTTACAAACAAAAACCATATTCCTCTTGTATACGGTGCATTATTTGGTATGCCGGGTGTACCTTGTGTTTATTACGGAAGTGAGTGGGGCGCGGAAGGCGTTAAACAAAACGGCGACAGTGATTTAAGAGCATGTTTTGACGCACCTGAATTTAATGACTTAACTAACTTAATTTCAAAAATGGCTGAAGCCCATAAAAACTCAAAAGCTTTGTGCTATGGTGATTTCAAGTCTATAGTTTTGACGAATAAACAAGTAATATTCCAGCGTAAATTCGAGGACGAGAGAGTGTTGGTTGCGATTAATTTAGACTCAAATTCGTATACAGCACATTTTGATGCCGGCTGCGGTATGGCAGTTGATTTAATCAGCGGAAACAATCACGACTTCGGCGGAGGCAGCGAGCTTCCTCCATATAGTGTTCAATACTGGAAAATGGAACGATAGTTCAAAATAGGCTCCCAAAAGGGAGCCTATTAATATTATTGAATAGAAATTGAGTCCAGATATTCAGCCTCTGCGTCTTTAAGAACCTCTTTATTATTCGTATGTAATATTGCAAGAGTGTCATCTGGTTTAACTAAATCACCGGTTTTCTTTTTTATTATTATACCGGCAGAATGGTCAATCTTATCATCCAATTCAAGACACCCTGCTCCAAGTCTGCATGAAATCTCTCCTACCTTCTCTGTATTCATCAAAGAAATTTCCCCTGACTTTGGACTCTTAACTTTCTTGATATAATCCGCTTTCTTGAATAAACCGATATCATCAATACAGCTTATATTGCCGCCTTGAGCTTTAACAATATCACTGAACTTATTAAATGCAGAACCTGAACTTATACTGTTTTCACACAACTTAACACACTCCGCGTAAGATATGTCAAGCGAAAGTTCAAGCATCGATGCTGCAATCTCAATACACAAATCACTCAAATCCTTTGGACCTAAGCCTTTAAGTGTCTTTACAGCTTCAATTACTTCAAGTGAATTACCGATAGCCTCTCCCAGTGGCACACTCATATCAGTTATCAGCGCTTTCATCTTCTTACCGTTATTCTCACCGATACTTACCATTAAGTCAGCAAGCTGCTGTGCCTGCTTTAATGTTTTCATAAAAGCTCCGCTGCCATACTTCACATCAAGAACTATTGCATCGGCGCCTGACGCAAGTTTCTTGCTCATAATGCTTGAAGCTATCAACGGCAAACAATCAACTGTCCCCGTAACATCCCTAAGCGCATATATCTTCTTATCAGCAGGAGCAAGATTCTGCATCTGTGCCACAATAGCAGCCCCGACAACATTAACCTGTTCAATAAATTTTTCAAATCCAAGCGATGTATTAAACCCTTCTATCGATTCAAGTTTGTCAATTGTGCCACCGGTATATCCAAGTCCGCGGCCTGACATCTTTGCAACTTTTCCGCCGCATGCCGCAACAATCGGCACAACAACAAGCGTTGTTTTATCCCCTACACCGCCGGTAGAATGTTTATCTGCAACTATACCGGATATATCAGATAAATCAGGCACATCACCGGTTTCAACCATACACTTTGTCATATAAGATGTACGGCAATCATCAATTCCTGTGAAGCATAACGCCATCAAAAAAGCCGACATCTGATAATCAGGAATCGCTCCCTGCGTATATCCATTAATAACAAACTTAATCTCATCGTTTGACAAAGCAATACTTTTTTTTGTTTGTTTATAATTTCAATCATATTCATTATGCTTCATCTCACAATCTATTTATCACATATCAAAATCATTCATCAACTTCGAGACCGGAAAGCTTTAAAATCGCCCGCGGCAAAGCATCCTTAGAATTCTTCCATGGTTCGTCCTTAAATCTGTAATCGAATTTTTGTATAAACCAATCAATGTCTTTTTCAAGTTCTTCAAGATTTTTAAGCTGTATTTCTGAAACGGATTTTATAAATTCAGCATACTTATCATCAGACAAGCGCTTTCGCGCTTCGTCAATCAACATTCTCAAATGTGATATACAAAATCCCTTTGAATTAAGTACTTTACCTCTAAACTCTTGTTCTCTTTTCCAAAGATAAAAAAACGTATCAATGTAGCTGTTCATTCTTAACTTCATTCGATTACATGCGTAACACGAACTTTCAATATTATGCAGGTATTCAGCAGATTCAGGAACCTCTGAACTTTTCTTAAACAATCCTCTTCTTCTGCCGCTGCTTGTTTTATCGCCATCAAGCAAAGATTTAAGATCGCTTCTCAAGTTCTTTAAGTGTGTATCAATCATTAATGCAACACCGAGCCTATTCTGCGCGGCATACATCTGTCTGTAATGTTCACGACAAAATCCGATTTTATCTGTTTCGCCTCTTATATCCTCCTCCATATATGACGGACCGAGAATATAGTTTAAAATGTCACTTTCAAGCTTTTTGTTTAGAGTACACAACAGACATTCACCGTCTTGTTCAATTGCTTCGTTTACAGGTATTGTATATAATTCTTCTTTCATCATCTTTAATCGCTTTCGTTAAAAATTTATAATCCCTAAACCTTCAAGCAAAATTTTCACACCTATTAATATAAGTATAATTCCACCTGCCGTCTCCGCGTTTCTCTTAAATCTCACACCAAATTTATTACCAATTATCACACCTATAACAGACAAAACAAACGTTATTGCGCCAATACAAATAATCGATGGCACAATATTAACGTTAAGAAATGCAAATGAAACTCCAACCGCAAGAGCATCAATGCTTGTTGCAACCGCAAGCATTGTTATTTCTTTAA
>CAOKIL010000084.1 GCA_948468535.1 uncultured Eubacteriales bacterium | reverse complement strand
CTATATATATAATTCCTTTTTCGGCAAGCTCAATGTCATATTCTGCCTCCTGAATAAGCTTTAGCAGAATATTTTCAACATCCTCGCCGACATATCCCGCCTCAGTCAGTGAAGTTGCGTCAGCAATAACAAACGGTACCTGCAAACGCTTTGCCATTGTCTGAGCCAAAAAAGTCTTACCTGAACCGGTCGGACCAATCATAAGAATATTACTCTTTTGGAGTTCTACCTTATCATTCATCTTATCGGATACAGATTCAATTCTCTTGTAATGGTTATAGATAGCAACAGAAAGAGCCTTCTTTGCAGCATCCTGTCCGATTACATATTCATCAAGAAACTTGTGCAATTCCTTCGGCTTCGGAAGTTCGTCAAAACTTTCAATATCTTTTGTTCCATACTCAAATTCGTCACTTAAAAGGTCATTGCATAAATCGACACATTCATTGCAAATAAATATATTCGACGGTCCCTCAATAATCTTCCGTACCTGTTCCCGTGTTTTGCCGCAGAACGAACATTGAATATCCCTGTTTTGTGTATTTCCGGGCATAAATAATCCTCCAAAATATACTTAAAATTTTAACGCTTTGTTACTATATTATCAATCAAGCCGTACTTCATAGCTTCTTCAGCATCCATAAAGTTATCTCTTTCGGTATCGCGTTTGATTATATCAAGCGGCTGACTTGTATTCTCGCTCAAAATCTTGTTTAAGTTCTCCTTAATCTTGAGCATTCTTTCAACATGGATTTTCATATCAGTAGTCTGACCCTGAACACCGCCGAGCGGCTGATGTATCATAATCTCACTGTTAGGCAGAGCAAATCTCTTACCCTTTGCGCCTGATGATAAAAGAAACGCACCCATTGACGCTGCCATTCCGACACAGATTGTCGAGACATCTGCTTTTGTATACTGCATTGTATCATATATTGCCATACCCGCCGTAACAGAACCACCCGGACTGTTGATATAGAGATTTATATCCTTATCCGGATCCTCACTGTCCAAAAACAAGAGCTGGGCAACAACTAAGCTTGCAGTTGCATCGTTTACTTCATCAGACAAGAATATAATCCTGTCTTTTAAAAGTCTTGAAAATATGTCATATGAACGCTCACCTTGACCTGTCTGTTCAATAACATAAGGTACCAAACTACTGTTTCTGATAATTTCACTACTCATATAATTACCTCCAATTTTAATATTATGTTGTCTCTAAATGACATATAAGGCTGATTTGCAAAACAAATCAACCTTAAAGTCACAATATGTCAAAATATTACTCAAAGTCAGCGTTATCGACAAGGAACTGAATCGCATTTTGTGCTTTTATGCGTTCTTTTACATCGTCAATCGGAATGTACTTTTTGATATCTTCAACTTTCATTCCGTTATCTTCACTGATTCTCTTGTACTCAGCCTCTACCTCATCATCAGTTGCCTGAAGATTCTCTGTATCAGCGACCTTCTCAAGAACCAATGTTGTCTTGACACGCTTCTCAGCTTCTTCCTTGTACTGTTCTTTAATCATGTCAAGAGTCTGACCTGTGTACTGCATATAAGTATTTAGGTCTAATCCCTGATAACGCATCTGCATATCCATGTCTCTGACCATTGTATCAACCTGAGCGTCAATCATCTCCTGCGGAATGTAAATCTCAGTATTGTCGCATACAACATCAACAACAGCCTTTTCGGTTTCATTCTTTGTTTTTTCTTCGTTTGCTTCATCAAGTTTTGCCTTAACATCAGCTTTATATTCATCAAATGTATCAAATTCACTGACATCCATAACAAAATCATCATCAGCTTCAGGAAGTTCCTTAACCTTAACAGAATTAATCTTTACTTTGAATACAGCATCTTTACCGGCAAGATCCTCAGCATGATACTGTTCGGGGAAAGTAACGTTTACTTCAACGTCATCACCAATATTCTTGCCCAAAAGCTGATCCTCAAATCCGGGTATAAACTGACCTGAACCGATAGTGAGGTCAAATCCTTCGCCCTTTCCGCCTTCAAATGCAGTGCCGTCAACAAAACCTTCAAAATCTATATTGGCAATATCATCAGCCTGAACTGCTCTGTCCTCAACAGGAACAAGTCTTGAATTTCTTTCTCTGATTTTGTCAATTTCCTCATCAACGTCTGCGTCAGAAGTTGTAAACACCGGCTTTTCGACCTTTACACCTTTATATTCGCCGAGTTCAAACTCAGGCTTAACAACAACCTTTGCAGTAAATACTATATCTTGTGCAGGATCTATTTGCTCACTTTTAAGGTCGATTTCCGGCTGAGCAACAGGACTGATTCCATTTTCCTCCACTGCTTTATCATATGCATCAGGAAGCACAAAGTTAATAGCATCTTCATAGAAGATTTCCTTGCCATATGCCTTTTCAATAAGAACTCTCGGTGCTTTGCCCTTTCTGAAGCCCGGAAGGTTAATCTTTTTTACATTCTTCTTATAAGACTTCTGAACTGCCTCTTCAAACTGCTCAGGTGTAACCGAGAACTCAAAACTTACCGTGTTATTTTCCAATTTCTCAAAATTAGCCATTTCAAATTACCTCGCATGTTTATTTTCTTACTAACATATCACATATTTAAAAATTATACCATAACTCAATCTGATAGACAAGCGTTTTTCCAAAAAATTCTATGTAACTTTTAACAAAAATTAAATTAATTTTGGAATAAAATTAAGATAATCGCACGAAACCAACGATAATTCAACTCCCTCAACATCACCTTGGCACGCAAAACTCTGCGCCGCGGCATGAAGATGACCGTATATGCACTTTTTTACACCATATTCTTTCATTATCTCAATAAAGTCATGATTTGTTCCGTTCTTTTCAACCGGCGGATAGTGCATTGCGACAATGATTTCTTTTGCTTTCTTTCTGTTTGCTTCTTCAAGAGACAGTATCATCCTCTGCTTTTCACGCATAAAAATTTTTTTATCTTCTTCGCTCGAATCATCATGAGCTATGTTCCAACCCCGCGTGCCGCAAATCGCTGTGTCTCCGTACATTGCAGCAGTGTTATGTATAAATTCAATCGTATCAAAACCTTGCTCTGACATAAATTTATTAAGCTTATTCATTGTTGTCCACCAATAGTCATGATTACCTTTAAGAATAACTTTTCTGCCGTTTAGACTGTTTATATACTCAAAATCAGCTACAGAATCTTCAAGGTATGTTGCCCATGAAATATCACCGGGCATAATAACAATATCGCTCGGCAAAACGATTTTTTGCCAGTTTTCTCTAAGTTTTTCTACATAATTATCCCACTTTGAACCAAATACGTTCATTGGTTTATTCACACTTAAAGGTAAATGCAAATCTGAGACAGCAAATATTGCCATAATCACACCTCACAAATTCCATAATTAATACTATTTTAATTATGAAGTTATTTACGCGCACATCAATTGTATAATACAGAAGCGTCGGGATATACTATATTCGAGAATGAAAGGAGGAATTTCATTATGGATAAGAAAACAGAAATCGTTTGCAAGGTTAAGGACTGTGAATATCATGCTCCGGAAGACGTTTGTACAGCTTCAAAAATCGAGGTAGGCGGTACAAGCTGCTGCTGCAGTTCATGCGACACAGAGTGTGTAACTTTTAAACCCTGCAAATAGTCTAATCGTTAAATTTTTGTTTCTTGGTATATATTATATGCCAAGCAAACCATTCTAAACGGCTGTCTTTATAATAAGACAGCCGTTTGAAACTCCCTAATATCTGCAATTATTTTATATCCAGTGTATTCTTTATAGAATCAACCATATCATCATCGTTAATAATCTCATTAAAGCGAACTGATTTATCTCTAAGTTCCACCAGCGATTTGGGAATATCCATATCACTCTTTTCTCTGAGCAAATCCAAAAGCTCAAATTCAGACTTGCCGTATGTTTCAATACCAAGCGCCGAAAGGACAGAACCGTTAAACTTAAACGGACTCGCAGTTGACGCAATAATTGTTTTTGTCATATCGCCTGTCTCGGAAATATACTGCTTATATACGTCAACAGCAACAGCAGTGTGAGTATCAAGAGTATATTCATCCTCAACAAATGTTTTCCAAATCTGTTCCTTGGTGAAATAATCATCACAGCATCCGCCCCAGAACAATTTTGTAATCTTATTATGCAAAGTTTTTGTGAGCTTATACTGTCCGTTCTTTGACAGGTCAGACATCATCTTATTTATCTTCTTATCGTCGTTTCCTGAAATATCAAACAGCAATCTCTCAAGGTTACTTGAAATCAGAATATCCATTGATGGAGAAACAGTCTGATAGAAATCACGGTTCTTGTTATATTCACCGGTTCTTATAAAATCTGTCAAAACATCATTTTTGTTTGATGCACAAATCAGTTTATTAATCGGAAGCCCCATCTTCTTTGCGTAATATGCAGCAAGGATATTACCAAAGTTGCCTGTAGGAACACAAATGTTGATTTTGTCGCCGTTTTTAATCTCTCCGCCCTCAATCATGTCGCAATAAGCAGAGATATAATATACAATCTGCGGTACAAGTCTGCCCCAATTGATTGAATTAGCCGACGAAAAAGCGTATCCGTTCTTTTCAAGTTCTGCACCCAAAGCGGAATCAGTGAAAATCTTTTTAACTCCGTTTTGTGCATCGTCAAAATTACCCTTGATTCCCTCAACACATACATTCTTACCGTCCTGAGTTATCATTTGGAGCTTCTGAATATCACTTACACCCTCGCTCGGATAGAACACGATAATCTTAGTTCCGTCAACATCCTTAAAGCCTTCAAGAGCAGCCTTACCGGTATCTCCTGATGTTGCAACAAGGATTACAATAGTCTTATCTTCACCGGTTTTCTTCATTGAAGCAGTCATAAAGTGCGGAAGGATTTGCAGAGCCATATCCTTAAATGCACAGGTTGGACCATGCCACAGTTCAAGAATATACTCACTGTCATTAATTTTGACAACAGGTGCAACTTTATCACTACTAAACTTTCCTCCGCCGTATGCGCCTGTTGTACACTTTTCGATTTCGGTCTTTGTAAAGTCAGTCAAATATTTTGAAAGCACAAAATTCGCCCGCTCAATGTAGGACTTATCTACCAAAGATGTGATTTCAGCTTTTGTTAGCTTCGGAATTTCCTCAGGCACAAAAAGACCGCCGTCCTCTGACAAACCTCTTTTTATCGCTTCGGCTGAACTCAGTTTTAAACTCTTATCCCTCGTACTGATATACTTCATAATCTATCAACCTTTCAAAATAATTATACTAAATAGAGGCTGTGATGTTTCACAGCCTCTATAAAATAACACAAAATATTAATTATGTCAATAATTAATCAATATATTTCTTCACATTTACGCCGGCAGTTGAAGCCTCTGCACTAACCATCATAGTAAATGAAACATTGAACTTTTCTTCAAGCTTCTCCAAATCAGAAATAAAACCTTCAATAGATGTCATATCTCCATCAGGAACACTCTTAAATATGCTGTCAATAAAGATATGTGTAATGTCATAATCCTGAGCAATCAAACCGCAGATTATACCTTCAAACATATCAAAGTTCTTAACACTGAAATCCTCAGTATTAATCATTCTGACTTTTCTGTCCAAATCGTGCATGAGACGATTGCCGTCAGTGATGCAGACAACGTTTCCATGCTCAACGTTTACAGCAGCATTTACAGCTTCAATCAGCTTTTTAGTCTTACCGCTGCCCTTTAATCCAATATGTATCTTAATCATTTTACTCTACCGCCTTTCATTGATTTATTATAGCGTATTATTTTATAACTTAAATATATACAGCTTGAATTATTAACATTTAAATTATAAATATTGTATCACAATTTATCTGAATTTACAAGTATTATTTTAATATTATTTCAATCTTGCCTCAAGTGCTTCTTTATCAGCTTCATATCCGGGCTTTCCGAGAAGAGCAAACATATTCTTTTTATAGCTTTCAACACCCGGCTGATTGAACGGATTTACACCAAGCAAGTATCCGCTTATACCGCATGCCTTTTCAAAGAAGTATACAAGCTGACCGAATGTATATTCATCAAGTTTTTCAAGCTCAATGATAAGATTTGGAACTCCTCCGTCGTTATGAGCCAAAAGTGTTCCTTCAAATGCCTTTTTATTGACAAAATCCATTGTTTTGCCGACTAAGAAGTTGAGACCGTCAACATTATCCTTATCCTCTGTCATTTGAATATCTGACTTTGAATTTTTCACATAGAGCACAGTTTCAAACAACTGTCTCATGCCGTCCTGAATATACTGTCCCATCGAATGCAAATCTGTTGAGAAACATGCTCCTGCAGGGAAAATACCTTTCTTGTCCTTACCTTCACTCTCACCGTAGAGCTGCTTCCACCACTCAATAAAGTACTGGAGTTCAGGCTCATAGTTTACAAGCATTTCGATATTCTTTCCCTTCTGATGAAGGATATTTCTGATTGCTGCATACTGATAACATTCGTTATCTTTAAGACACGGCTTGCTGTACATTTCCCTTGCATCAGCAGCGCCCTGCATCATAGCGTCAATGTCAGCGCCCGATACAGCAATAGGAAGCAGACCAACCGCTGTCAAAACAGAGAATCTTCCGCCAACATCATCCGGAACAACAAATGTCTGATATCCCTCTGTATCAGCAAGATTTTTGAGTGCTCCTCTTGCCTTGTCTGTAGTAGCGTAAATTCTTTCCTTTGCGCCTTCTTTGCCGTACTTTTCTTCAAGATAATTTTTGAAAATTCTAAAAGCAATTGCAGGCTCTGTTGTTGTGCCCGACTTTGATATAATATTTACAGAAACATCCTTGCCTTCTATTGTTTTCAGAACATCATTCAAATAGTTAGGGCTTATATTATTACCTGCAAAAATAATCTGAGGCTTTGCGTTATAGTTATAGAACTGACCGTTTATAAAGTCAACAGCAGCCTTTGCACCAAGATATGAACCGCCAATACCGATAACAATCAATACATCACTGTCGTTTCTGATTTTATCTGCAGCAGCTTTGATCCTTGCAAACTCATCCTTGTCATAGTCAACAGGCAAATCAATCCAACCCAAATAATCATTGCCCGCTCCGGTCTTTTCCATAAGTACTTTGTCTACGGCTTCAATTTGAGCCTGCATGTTATCAATTTCATCCTGAGCGAAAAAGTCCAATGCTCTTTGATAATTAAAAGTTACATTTTTCGACATAAGTATTTTCTCCTTTTTATTATATAAAATTTTATTAATATTCACTGGTAATTATTTTACCATAAGAGTAAATTTTGTGCAATACCTATCACATAAAATATTTTAAAAATTTTTGGGCATTATTATATTTGAGATGTTTTTTTTAATAATTTTGTGTGATATACGACTATTTAGGCTAAA
>CAOKIL010000083.1 GCA_948468535.1 uncultured Eubacteriales bacterium | reverse complement strand
GTGTCAAATAACCGAACCGACAGTAACACCCGAACCGACAGTAACACCCGAACCAACAGCAACACCGAAACCAACAGCAACACCGGAACCAACAGCAACACCCGAACCAACAGCAACACCCGAACCGACAGTAACACCCGAACCGACAGTAACACCCGAACCAACAGTAACACCCGAACCGACAGTAACACCCGAACCAACAGTAACACCGGAACCAACAGCAACACCCGAACCAACAGCAACACCCGAACCAACAACTATTCCTGAAAAGACAGTAATGATTGACGGTGAAGTATTAGAATCCGATAACGGCACTATAAATGCAGGATATCACCTTATAGAGGTTGATTATAGCAGAATTGGCACAGGAATAGAAAAAGGATTGCTCATGCTGGCGGTATATAACAGTGACGGAGCGCTTGAAAAAGTATGGCTTGCACCGGATGAAACATATACCATTTCTGCTGAATATGATGTGCCTGACGGAGCGGTTATAAAAATTTTGTTTTGGAAAAACGATTTAGAACCTGTAACTGAAACACAGATGTGGCTCGCACAATATAACTGATACCGATTATTGACTCCGCCTATTTGAACACAGCTAAGTTAGGTAAAAGTTTACGGTAATACAAATTTGTAACAAAACTGTAATATATGTGGAGCAATGTTGTGTTATACTATATTTTAGAATAATATATTGTTTAAAGTGACTAAGGAGGAGCATGATGAAGCCTGTTGTTGCAGTTGTGGGACGCCCAAATGTGGGTAAGTCAACATTCTTTAATAAAGTAGCAGGAAAGCGCATATCCATAATAGAGGACACACCGGGAGTAACCCGTGACAGAATATACGTTGACGCAGAATGGTGCGGACGTGAGTTCACCATGATTGACACCGGCGGTATCGAGCCGAATAACAACGATGTTATACTGTCACAGATGAAGTCGCAGGCGGAACTCGCCATTGATATGGCGGATATTATTGTGTTTATGGTTAATGTGAAGGAAGGCATGACCGCGGCTGATAAGGATGTTGCAGGTATGCTCCAAAAGTGCGGAAAGCCGGTTATTCTTGTCGCAAACAAAGTGGACAATCCGGGGCAACCGCCGCTTGAAATGTATGAGTTTTATAATTTGGGAATCGGCGACCCGTGGCCTGTTTCGTCTGTTCATGGTCTGGGAATCGGTGACCTTCTTGATGAGATTGTAAAGTTTTTTCCTGATGATATGGCGGCGGAGGACGAATCTGATATAATCCATGTCGCAATTGTCGGCAAGCCAAATGCAGGTAAATCGTCCTTAGTCAACAAAATTCTCGGCGAGGACAGAGTTATTGTCAGTGATATTGCAGGCACGACAAGGGATGCAATAGATACGCTCTATGAGCGTGACGGAAAAAAGTATATGCTTATTGACACTGCCGGTATGAGAAAGCGCGGCAGGATAAACGAGAATGTCGAGCGTTACAGTGTTGCGCGTGCGCTTAATGCGGTTGACAGAGCTGATGTATGCCTGATAATGGTTGATGCTTCTGAGGGGATTACTGAGCAGGATACAAAAATTGCCGGATATGTTCACGAGGCAGGCAAGGCGAGCATTATTGTAATGAACAAATGGGATTTGGTCGAGAAAGAGACTAATACCATGAAGAATTTTAGAGATAAGGCAAAAGAGTGGTTTAACTTTATGATGTATGCACCTGCGGCGTTTATTTCGGCAAAGACAGGTATGAGGATAGACGGCTTGTTTGACATGATGGACGCGGCAGTGGAGCAGAACTCAAAACGTATTTCAACAGGTGTGCTTAACGATGTGCTTAATGAAGCTGTTGCTGCAGTGCAGCCGCCCAGCGACAAGGGTAAAAGGCTCAAGATTTATTATACAACTCAGGCAGATGTCAAGCCGCCGACGTTTGTACTGTTTGTTAATGATGCAAAGCTTGCACACTATTCTTATACCAGGTATCTTGAAAACCAGTTCCGTGCAAGGTTTGGTTTTGAGGGTACGCCGATTAAGTTTATAATCCGTGAAAAGGGAGCGAAAAAATAATGATGACAAATATTTTTCTTGGTCGTGCAGTTATAATGACCGCTATATTTGGGGTTTTGTCATATATGATAGGTTCGGTCAATTTTTCGATTTTGTTATCCAGAGCAATCGGCGGCAAGGATATAAGAAAGAGCGGCTCCGGAAATGCAGGAGCTACAAACATGCTCAGAACATACGGTAAAAAGATGGGTGTAATCACACTTTTGCTTGATGTGTTGAAAGGCATTGTGTGCGTTCTGGCAGCAGTTTTATATGTGAATTATTATCACTCAGCGGCGGCAGCTTCTGTGAGCGGCAGTTTTGATTTAACTATGTATCAAAATGCTCTGGACATTGTATCTATACCATATGTTGCAGGTGTGTGTGTGGTTCTCGGTCACAACTTCCCGTTATATTTTGGATTCAAAGGCGGCAAAGGAGTTGCGACAAGCCTTGGCGTTGTGCTGATGCTTGACTGGAAAATCGGACTTATCATAGCCGTGTGTGCAATTTTGGTTATGGCGGTTTTGCGCTATGTTTCACTTGGTTCGATTATCGGCGGTGCGGCTTTCGTCATATCTGAAGTTATAAAAATGTTTGTGACTGATTCATTTAATGCAGCCCAACTTATTTGTGTGGTTATTCTCGGCGGATTACTTATAATCAGGCACCATGCGAATATAAAACGTTTGATAAACGGAACGGAAAACAAATTGGGACAGAAAAAAGCGTAGCTTACGGAGGAATTTATTATGTCAAAGATTAGTATAATAGGCAGCGGAGGCTGGGGAACAGCAATGGCGGTTATGCTTGCCGAAAATGGACATGATGTGATACTTTGGTCATATCTGAAAGACGAGAGCGAGAACCTTAAAAAGTATCATGAAAACAAGCCGTTTCTGCCGGGAGTAAAGATGCCTGATAGCATAACCTTTACCAGTGAACTCAGCGAGTGCCTGAGCGGACGAGATATAATAGTAACGGCAACTCCGTCACATGCAATTCGCACGACGGCAAAGAATATGGCAAAGTATATAAAAGACGGTCAGATAATAGTAAACATTTCCAAGGGAATAGAGGAAGTCACGTATTTAACGCTTTCTCAAGTAATTAAGCAGGAAATTCCGAATTGTGAAATAGCCGTCATGTCAGGTCCCAGTCATGCAGAGGAGGTTTCGCGTAAGATACCAACAACAAATGTGGTTGCCTGTGAGAATGAGAGTATAGCCGGATATATTCAGGATGTCTTTATGAATCCTAACTTCAGAGTGTATACAAACCCGGATATGCTGGGCGTGGAGATGGGCGGCTCACTTAAAAATGTTATAGCCTTATGTGCCGGAATTGTTGATGGTATAGGACTTGGAGATAATACAAAAGCTGCTCTTATGACCAGAGGACTTGTGGAAATTTCAAGACTGGGTGTTGCCATGGGAGCAAATGCTGAGACGTTTAACGGACTTTCAGGAGTAGGCGATTTGATTGTAACATGTACCAGTATGCACTCGCGTAATCGCCGTGCAGGAATACTTATAGGACAAGGTAAGACGGCAGAAGAGGCACAAAGTGAGGTCAAGATGGTTGTCGAGGGTGTCAGAACCTGCCGCGCCGCAAAGGAACTTGCCGACAAAGTCGGGGTTGAAATGCCTATCGTGAACGAGGCATATAAAGTTCTGTTTGAAAATATGCCTGCAAAAAAGGCTATTAGTAACTTGATGAATCGTGATAAGAAACACGAAACTGAGAAGATATTTTTAGGATAGCAAAACGGCGATTTATCCCAAAAAAACATATGAATCAAACACAGAATAGATAATATATAATAAAAACGGTACATTGTCATATTCTTTAAGCCATGAAATTATTGCTTTGAATAGACTCTGCACCGTTTTACTTTTGATATTTAATTATAACTTTTTGTATACTTGACCTCGGCTATCAACTTCTACAACGTCAATAATATATGTATCGTTATATTTATTGTATATAACTCGATAATTATTGACCCTCAATCTATACTTGTTGTTAAACCCTTTTAATTTTTTGATGTCTTTGCCTTTTGGTAATTGTTTAATGCTGTTATATAATCTTTGTTGTATGTTTTTAGGCTGCTTTCTGATAAACTTTTCGGCAGATTTTTCAATTATAATTTTATACATTTAGCCCTAAATCTTTTGCTAATTCCTCAAGGCTTATTGTTGTACCGTCATTGACTTTTTCAGCTTCAGCAATCATAGACAAGTCCCATTCATCAGGTTCAACCTCTTCGACATCGTTATCATCAACAATTAATCCCTTTAAACCGTTTAGCACATCAATTACATATACCATTTTGTAATCAGGCAATGAATCAATTATATTTTTTGCAATTTCTTTGTCTGACATTGTTATCACCTCATATATATTATACAAGATTTAATCTCAAATATCAACAGTTTTTTGATATAAAGTCTATTCAAATATCTATTATATATTCCCTATTATTTTTTATACGTTACTTTTGGCAGGGTCATATAAAACCCAACATTTGAATATTAATATAACGGCGGTGATTTTATGAAAATATTTAAAATATCAGTTATGATTGCTGCGATTTATATAACGGTTTGTTTGGTAACTCTGCCGGAAGTCTGCATATCGGCAGTTAAAGGTGCGCTTAGCCTATGCGGCACTGCTGTAATACCTACTTTATTTCCGTTTTTTGTTTGCAGTTCGCTGTTTGTATCATTGGGGCTTGCGGAGTATGCTTCAAAATATTTGGGCAGGATAATGTGGCCGCTGTTTCGTACAGACGGAGCAGGAGCGGTGGCAGTTGTGCTGGGAATTATCAGCGGTTATCCCGTTGGCGCAAAATGCGCGGCAGACTTATACAGTCAAAACAAACTCAGCAAGCCCGAAGCTGAAAGGCTTATTGCCTTTTGTAATAATTCAGGACCCATGTTTATAATGGGAACAGTTGGCGTAGTTATATATCATAGTATGCGTGTCGGCGTTGTTTTGTATTGTGTGCATATTATATCTTCATTACTGACAGGACTTATATATGCGCGACTAAACGGCGGGTATAATAAATTGACGCACAGGACGGTTGAATCGGATAATAAAATCAATAATGAAAATATATTTGCCGATATTGGCAGGGCAATAGGCAGCGGTGTAAATACAGTTCTTAAAGTTTGCGGATTCGTAGTGTTTTTTGCTGTTGTCGGCGCAACATTGCCGAACTTTTTTGGGCGTGAGTTTGTGTATTCATTTCTTGAAATTACAGGCGGAATAAATGCCTTGTCAAGTCTTGAGTTTGATTCTGTACTTAAACTATCATTGGTTTCGCTGTTTCTGGCTCTATCGGGAATTTCGGTGTTTTTACAGGTAGGAGCAATTGTTGCTGATTATGGTATAAGTATTCGTTCGTACATATGCGGAAAGCTGATTCAGTCAATAATCGCATTTGCGGCGACATATATACTGTGTTTTGTTTTAAAATGCAGGAATTGTCTTGATTGGCTGATTGGTGCTGAAAGCCCTGTCTTTGCTTTATCGGACGCTAATATGCAGTATGTCGATATTGGATTGTGGCACTTATCAGGTGCGATAGAAGCCTGCGGTTGGTGTGCGGCGCTTATTATCGGCATGGTACTCTTATGCCATATGATCGATGTCAGAATGTTAAAATTTAATATTTTTCGTAAACAGGCAAATAATAGTTGTAAATAAATAAAAAATGTGTAAATTTGCAAAAAAGCCCTTTTCAATATAAAATCCTTGTGTTATAATATCTTATAGCTAAAATGGAATTATGAGGTGTTTTATGTCCGAACTGAAACGAGTACAAATTTACACAGACGGCGCTTGCAGCGGTAATCCCGGTCCCGGCGGTTATGGTACTATTTTGCGCTACGGTGAGTTTGAAAAGAAAATCAGCGGCGGCGAGGCAAGTACCACAAACAACCGTATGGAGCTTATGGCGGTAATAAAGGGCTTGGAGGCGCTTAATCAGCGGTGCAAAATTGACTTATACAGTGACTCGAAGTATTTTATTGATGCTGTTCAAAAGGGCTGGGCAAAGAAGTGGAAGTCAAATGGATGGATGCGTAACAAAAAGGATAAGGCGTTAAACCCTGACCTTTGGGAACAAATCCTTGTGCTTTTGGACAAGCACGACGTAACTCTGCACTGGGTAAAGGGTCATAACGGACATCCGGAAAATGAAGAGTGCGACCGTATGGCGGTTGAGCAGTCGCAGCAGTTTAAGTAAAATATCTTATATTTTCAGGATAGCTTAAAATCTTTACGAGGATCTACTTTTCATAGATTACGCGTATTTAATTTAAGAGAAAGGTAGGAGTGCATAATGAGAATTTATGTAGACAATGCGGCCACCACAAAGCCTGATGAGCGGGTGGTCAATGAGATGCTTCTGTACTATACGGAGTATTTCGGTAACCCTTCGAGCATTTATGCCGAGGGTGCAGAGGCAAAACGTGCAGTTGAAACTGCGCGTGAGAAAGTGGCAAAGGCAATTGTTGCTGAGCCGAGAGAAATTTATTTTACCGGCAGCGGAACTGAAGCGGATAACTGGGCGATTCGCAGTATCGCAAAGGCGTACATTGGCAAAGGCAATCATATTATCACAAGTTCAGTTGAGCATCATGCGGTGCTTCACACTTGTCAGGAGCTTGAAAAGGAAGGTTACAGAGTGACGTATCTTCCCGTTGACGAGTATGGCAGAGTGTCATTGGATGAGCTTGAAAAAGCAATTGATGACGAGACTATTTTGGTTTCTGTTATGTTTGCCAATAATGAAATCGGCACAATAATGCCAATTAAGCAAATCGGTGAGATTTGCAGACAGCACGGTGTTATCTTCCATACAGATGCGGTTCAGGCAATAGGTATGGTTCCGATAGATGTGAATGAACTTAACATAGATATGCTGTCGATGACCGCACACAAGTTTCACGGCCCGAAAGGCGTTGGCGCGCTTTATGTGAGAAAGGGTATAAACTTAAAGCCGTTTATCACAGGCGGTGCACAGGAAAGAGGCAAGCGTGCGGCAACCGAGAACGTTCCGGCTATTGTAGGAATGGGTAAGGCTATCGAATTGGCGACAGAGAATATCCCGGATAAGCAGAAGAAACTTTCTGAGCTTAGGGATTACTATATAAAAAGAGTACTTGATACAATTCCGTATTCAAGGCTTAACGGTCATCCGACCGAGAGACTTGCGGGCAATGCTAATATTAGTTTTCAATTTATAGAGGGCGAGGGTATGCTGCTTCGTCTTGATATGAAAGGAATATCAGCATCAAGCGGAAGCGCGTGTACATCGGGGTCACTTGACCCGTCGCATGTATTGCTTGCAATTGGACTGAAACATGAAGAAGCTCATGGTTCGCTGAGAGTTTCGTTTGACGAATCAAATACAAAAGAACAGGCGGATTATATTGCTGAGTCATTAAAAGACATAGTTGAACTTTTAAGAAGTATGTCACCGCTTTATGAGGATTTTGTAAAAGGCAAATAAAATATGTA
>CAOKIL010000082.1 GCA_948468535.1 uncultured Eubacteriales bacterium | reverse complement strand
GCGCACAGCACTGCGGTTTTAATACTTTCAGCAACAACGTGCGGCGCCATAAAAAGACCTTGATACATGTTTCTGTTCATACCAAGGCTTGCCCCAACATGCTTACCGAGACCGGGTGCTGTCAGACGGTAAGACACTTGTCTTACACACTTTTTTGTTCCTGCAATGTATCCGCCGCTGAGTGCAAGGCTTCCTCCTGCATTTTTTATCAGCGAACCCACAATCAAATCTGCACCAAGTTCTGTCGGTTCGTTCTTTTCAACAAAAATACCGTAGCAATTATCAACGATACAAATTGTTTCAGGACTTGCCGACTTAACTGTATTAATAATCCTGCCTATTTCATCTACTGTCAATGAATCGCGCCAGTCATAGCCTCTGGAACGTTGTATCAGAACAGCTTTTATTTTATTTTCTGTTACCAATTTTTCAATATTCTTATAATCAACAAAAACGCCGTCGATTAAATCAACTTGTTTATACTCAACGCCAAAATCTCTGAGCGAACCGGTATCTGAAAACTCGCCGTCTCTGATTCCTATTACCTCTTCCATAGTGTCATATGGCGCACCGACAACCGAAGCTAATACATCTCCCGGTCTTAAAACGCCAAAAAGACATGCAGATATTGCCTGAGTTCCCGATACTATATTATGTCTGACCATTGCATCCTCTGCACCGAGAATTTCAGCATACACCTTATCAAGCGTATCTCTGCCCATATCATCATAGCCATATCCCGTTGTCTCACCGAAATGTGCATATGAAATACGATTATTCTGAAACGCCTTCAGAACTTTGAGCTGATTATACGAGGCTGTATCTTCAATTTCTTTAAATTTTTCACTAAGCGCACTTTCAGCTTGTCTGTACAGTTCAATTGTCTTATCACTTATACCGAACCATTCTTTCAAGTACTCAAGCGAACCGCCTGACTGACAAAAATTATTTTGCATAATCGAGATTATTCACATCCTCTTTTGACAGAATGGTTACACCATTCTCTTTTAATATATCGGCTGAAGCCTCTATATCACTTGTCTTTAAAACAATAACAGCCTTTGTTGACTTCTCGCCGATAAATGAATATATATATTCAATACTTATCTCCTTATCTTTAAGAAGCTGAATAATATTACTGAAAGCGCCCACCGAATCAGAAATTGAAATGGCTATAACTTCTGATATATTTGCTGTCATTTGATTCTCACGCAAAACCTTTTCAGCTTTAACCTCATCGTTGACAATCATTCTCAAAATACCAAAATCGGTTGTATCAGCAATGTTAATTGCTCTTATATCAATACCATTATCGGATAAAACCTTTGTTATTTCTGCCAATCTGCCCGGACGGTTTTCCATAAATACAGAAATCTGCTTTACAAACATTTTTGTATCCTCCTTAAATTTTATATACTTCTTCCTATTTCAAAAGCCTTAACATTGACATCTGTCACTTTGAGCGGAACAGTGTTCCTTACCGAATCAATCCAAACGCTCTCATCAATTTCTGTAAGCTTTGAAAGAACGCCAAGCAGAACAACATTGACAGTTTTTATATTTCCTGCCTGCATTGCAAGTTCGTCTGCTTTAACCGAAATAATTTCGATATTCTTTTCTTTTATCTTATTTATAATGTCCTCAGGATACTTCTTAGCTCCTATAATAACCGGCATTGGATCAATATTCTGTGAATTACATACTATTGTTCCGCCTTTTTTAAGGTACGGCAAATATCTGTACGCTTCAAGTTCTTCAAAGGCAAGTATAATATCAGCTTCGCCCTTGTCGATTATAGGCGACTGAACTTTATCGCCAAACTTAACGTATGTAACAACACTTCCGCCCCTTTGAGACATACCGTGCACCTCAGACACCTTTACGTCATACCCCTGATTGATAAACAAACTGCCAAGTATACGGCTGGCGAGAAGAGTTCCCTGTCCGCCCACACCGACAATCATAATAGACAAACCATTGTTCTTAATCATAGTTACCTCCTCTATTCACCGCTGCCAATAGCATCAAACGGACATACATTTTGACACAAACCGCATCCAACGCAAAGCGTCTCGTCTATCTTAATATAATCACCGCAGTCAACTATTGCAGGACAGCCGAGCTTCATGCACATCTTACACTTTTTGCACTTCTCGCTGTTTATCTCAATCGGTCCGGGGAACTTCACAGATTTAAGCAGTGCACACGGACGCTGTACAATAACGAGCGACGGCTCATCAGCCGCAAGTTCTTCTTTAATAACCTGCTCGCATCTTTTAAGATCAAACGGATCTACTATAACAACCCTGTCAATTCCCACAGCCTTGCCGAGAAGTTCGAGATCAACCTGCTTTGCTGACTCACCTTTAAGCGTCTTACCGGTTGTTGGATTATCCTGATGACCTGTCATACCTGTTATGGAATTATCAAAAACGAGTACTGTATTGATACCCTTGTTGTACACAATCTCAATCAATCCTGTTATTCCGCTGTGTATAAACGTCGAATCACCGAGAACGGCAACCGTATTCTTTGCAAAATCGTTGCCACGCGCCAATGACATACCAAACGACATTCCAATACTTGCACCCATACATACAACAGAATGTATAGACTGCAAAGGTGCAACAGCGCCAAGAGTGTAACATCCTATATCGCCGCAGACATTAACACCCATCTTCTTTAAAACATAGAATATGCCTCTGTGAGGACAGCCGGGACAGAGAACCGGAGGTCTAACCGGAATTTCTTCATCTGCCTCAGAATATTCCAAGCCCTTTTCTCCTGTAATAAGTTCCTTAATCTGTCTTGTCGAGAACTCATAACACATCGGGAATAATTCCTTGCCTATAACTTTAACACCGATATTGTTGCAATGTTCTTCAATAAACGGATCAAGTTCTTCTATTACATAGAGAGTTTCAACATTATCTGCAAAATCACGGATGAGCTTAGTCGGCATCGGATATGACATGCCGAGCTTTAGAACCGAAACACTATCTCCGAATGCTTCTTTGACATAGTTATAGCACATGCCGCTTGTGATAATTCCAATTTTTTTGTCGCCGTACTCAACACGGTTTAGAGGTGTTGTCTCGGCATACTCAATCAAATCTAAAGTTCTCTTCTCAACCTTCGGATGCTTCTTTATAGCATTTCCCGGCATCATAACATATTTCTGAATATCAGCCGTATACGGCTTCACCGGAACTTCGCTTCTTTCATCAAGTTCAACAATACTCTGCGAATGTGCAACCCTTGTTGACAGTCTGAATATAACAGGAGTATCGAATTCCTCACTCATTTCATATGCAGTTTTGATAAACTCCTTACATTCACTGCTGTCTGACGGCTCAATCATCGGAACTTTTGATGCCTTTGCATAATTTCTACTGTCCTGTTCATTCTGAGATGAGTGCATACTGGGGTCATCAGCGACAGCAATAACCAAACCGCCGTTAACCCCGGTATAAGCTACAGTGAATAACGGATCAGCAGCTACGTTAAGGCCGACATGCTTCATAGCACAAAAAGCTCTTGCTCCGCCAATTGATGCGCCTATTGCAACTTCAAGAGCAACTTTCTCATTCGGTGCCCATTCGGCGTATACCTCATCATATTTTGCTGCATATTCTGAAATCTCCGTACTCGGAGTTCCCGGATATGCAGACGAGACACGAACACAGTTTTCGTAAAGACCACGGGCAACTGCTTCGTTTCCAAGCATAAGTTTTTTCTCCATCTATGTATACCTCCAAAACACATATTCTGTAAATAATATCTGATTAATTTTCGCCGCGAAGATCAACAATCCTCTTTGCCTTGCCCGTTGTTCTTTCAATTGATTTAGGTTCAGCAAGACGCAGCTTACACTTTAAACCGAGTACACTGTGCAGACGTTCTTTTATTTTCTTTTCAAGTTTCTCAACTTCTGAATACCTTTCAAGCAAACTTCCGTCCACAAGCTCAACCACAACCTCAAGATTATCAAGCATATTTTCACGTCTTAAAATCAACTGATAATTCGGGCTTACCTGCGGGAACTCAAGTACAACGCTTTCTATCTGAGACGGGAAGAGATTTACACCCTTAATAATCATCATATCATCAGTTCTGCCCTGTATAGGAGCGAGTCTGTACGACGTTCTGCCGCATTCACACGGCTCAGGTATCAAGTATGAAATATCACGGGTTCTGTAACGCAGAACAGGCATTGCTTCTTTTGCGAGAGTTGTTATAACAACCTCGCCCTTCTCACCGTACGGCAAAACTTCACCTGTTACCGGGTCAATAATTTCAACAATAAACATGTCCTCATTTATATGCTCGCCGCACTTTAATATACACTCGCCCGAAACTCCGGGACCCATAACTTCTGTTAATCCGTAATTAGATGTAACAAGTATGTTAAGATCTTCTTCAAGCTTACTGCGCATATTTTCACTCATGCCCTCTGAACCGAAAAATCCGTATTTCAGCTTAAAATTCTCAATCGGTATAGGAGTTTCTTTAATAACTTCCGAAAGATAAAGCGCATATGACGGAGTAGCAACAAGAGCTGTTGCACCAAAATCCTGAAGCAGCATAAGCTGCTTCTGAGTGTTTCCGCTCGACATAGGAACTATTGTTGCGCCCACCTTTTCAATACCATAGTGCAGACCAAAACCGCCCGTGAACAAACCGTAACCGAATGAAATCTGCACAATATCATTTTCGTCAAGTCCGCCTGCCATAACTATTCTCGCAATCGCTTCAGACCAAGTATCCAAATCCTTTTTGGTATATCCTGCAACAACCGGCTTGCCGGTTGTACCCGATGACGCATGTACGCGCACAATTTTATCCATAGGTTCTGCAAACAACCCAAACGGATAGTTATCCCTCATATCATCCTTTGTTGTAAACGGAATATTTTTTAGGTCGTCAAGCGACTTAATCATTTCAGGCTTAACTCCGGCTTTGTCCAAGTGCTTCTTGTAAAAAGGAACATTATTATACGCCTTGTCAACCATGTATTTAAGTCTTTCAAGCTGTATTTCTTCGATCTTTTTATGATTATTACAACATTCAATTTCTTTGTTCCAAATCTTAACCATTAATCAAAAATCCCCTTTATAAATTCTGAATCATACTTCGGCGTATAACGGCTCACAAGAGGCGTAATAATCAGCGAAACAATCATCGCAATCATACCGAATGTCGGCGCATACATTTGATTAAATCCTGAAACAACCGCAGGAACAATTGATGTCAAAAATCCGCAAATCATACCTGCCCATGCACCTATACGCGTTGTTTTCTTTGAATAAAGTCCCCAAACATAAGGACCGAGGAATGTTCCCGCAAGCGTTCCCCACGAGAACGACATAAGCGTAATAATCTCCTTTGGCTTAAATGCCGCAATGGCAAACGACAAACCAACAAATATTATACACAAAATACGCATTAAACCTACAGTTTCTTTATCACTCATATTCGGAGCGCATTTTCCCTTTACAAGGTCAATGGCGATAGAGCTGCTCGACGTCATTACAACAGATGACAATGTTGACATTGAAGCTGAAAGAATAAGCACAAGCAATATACCCATCATAACAGGCGGAAGCGCCAGATTGAGCATTGCCGGCATTACTGCATCAAAACCACCCTCCGGAAGCTGATTGTTAAGATACAAACGTGAAAATCCGCCGATAAAATATGCACCGCCACCTATAAGAAGCGCAAAGAATGTGGAAATTATAGCAGCCTGCTTAACTGACTTACCATCCTTTATCGTATAGAACTTGTGTACCATCTGAGGAAGTCCCCAAGTACCAAGGCTTGTCAAAACCACAAGTGACAAAAGGCTGAACCAGTTTTTGCCTGCAAACGGAGCGGTTAAATCCCGTCCAACCTCAGGTATGCCCGCAAGCTGTTTGAATCCACTTGCAAGACCACCGACAACATCATTATGCAATACAAAAAATATAACAAAGATAATACCTATTATCATTATAATTCCCTGAATAAAGTCTGTCAGAACCGTTGCAATATATCCTCCAAGCGAAAGATAAAGCGCAGTAAGAACAGCCATTATAATCATCCACCATATGTACGGCACTGCCGGAAATACTGCCGCAAACAGATAACTAAGCCCCATATAAACCGATGCGGCATACGGTGTTAAGAATATAAATATGACAATCGCGCAAAAGATTTTCATTCCGCCATCGTTATATCTGGAACCGAAAAACTCCGGCATTGTGCGGCTGTTCAGCTTATGCGTCATAACTCTCGTCTTATTGGCAAGAATAAGCCATGACAAAAGACAGCCGATAATCGCATTGCCTATACCAATCCAAACCGATGAAATACCAAGATTCCATCCGTTTTTACCCGCGTATCCTATAAAAATAACTGCCGAGAAAAACGATGTACCATATGCAAAAGCCGAAAGCCACGGTCCGAGACCTCTGCCTCCGAGCAAAAATCCATCAACCGTCTTTGTATGACGGATACTGTATATACCCATAATAACCATCAGAGCAATATACAATACCAGTATACCAATATTAATCCATAGTTCCATTCACAAACTCCCCCTTAAAATTATATTTGCTTTTTTGATTATATCATTTCCTTATAGATAATGCAAGAAAAAAATATATTGGTTAACTATTGATGTTTGTTGTAATATATGATATAATTATTATATAACAAAATATCGAAAGGAGGCAATTTGGGGTGTCAACTAAAGAAATGATTATTAGTTTGCTTGATAAAGTGCCGGATTATAAAATTGGTTATGTTTTGGCATATATTCAAGGAATTACAGCCGATGAAGAAAACGATGACTTATTTTGTGAAAGAATGGTACAAAATTATATTATTTAGATGACCCTGATATAGAAAAAGACAAAGAATACACACTCGATGAATGTAAAAGAGAATGGGGAATTAATTAATGTATCATTTAATCATTAAAAAGAAAGCTAAAAAATTCATCGATAAACTTTCTTTGAATGAAAACGTCGAATAGTTGCAGAACTTGAAAAGCTGCCAAATGATTTTTAATCTCGCAAGATTAAAAATCAAAGGCGGACGCATATACGCCCGCCTGATATCATAATTTTATAAACTTATATAAAAGTTCACCCATTGCATTAATATCACGCCTGTCAACTATTACCGCAGAGGTATTCAAATTCTTAGCAGGCAAATCAATCTCGGCGCAAAGCATTCCCTCGTATGCGATGCTAACACTTTTTATATCACTGTCAGGCGCCTTTAAAACACACTGATTTTCACTTTTACAAAGTGATTTTATATCATCAACCAAACTTTTGTCAGCCATTGTCTGATTTATCATGCTTGGCACAACTATTCCGCCGCCCAGCTTTGCGGCATCGTCTTCAATTGAATCAAGCACAATGCAGCACTCAGGCTTAATACCTGTATACTTCTCAAAATCAATCATTGACCCGCGTGCCCCTACCTCTTTCTGTACTGTGAATACACAAATAAGATTACAACAGTCATTACAGCTTTTAAGCAGTTCAATCATAACTGCACAACAGGCACGGCTTGCTGCCGCCTTATTTGACAGTGCATTTTCGCCAAGCGATACAAACTTGCTTTTAAACCCTGCATAATCTCCCGGATTAACTTCTCTCTCGGCTTTTTCCTTATTCTCTGCACCTATATCAATAAACAAGTCGCTAAGCTTAACAGGCTTTTCGCGTTCT
>CAOKIL010000081.1 GCA_948468535.1 uncultured Eubacteriales bacterium | reverse complement strand
CGCCAAATATCCTACCGGAGTCTTAATAGGATTAAGCGGGGAACCTTTCCACAAAACTTCCCCGCCATCTTTCACTATCATATCAAGCATCATTCTTATTGTAGTTGTCTTACCCGCACCATTAGTGCCAAGAAGCGCATAGACTCCCGGCTCGTTCATACTGAACGACAGACTGTCAACTACAACCTTGTCTCCATATTTCTTTGTCAATCTGTTAACTGTTAATGACATAACTACTTTCTCTCCTCCCCTGTTTATCTTTATGTAAATAATATAATAAAACAAAACAACAAATATACTGTCACCTTGTTTCATATATTAAACATAATAATATCATTATGAATACTTCATGTCAACAATGTTAACGGATTAAATCACATATTAAATGTTGTACTTTCGGATATAATATAATAAAAAGGCGGTGCGAAAAGAATGTACGAAGAAGATTTTCCTATAAGATTAGCAAAATTACGCACGAAAAAAGGCGTATCTGCCCGCGACATGAGCTTGTCAATCGGTCAGAACGCCGGATATATCAACAATATTGAAACAGGCAAAGCGCTTCCATCAATGTCAAACTTTTTTTATATATGCGAATACCTTAACATATCCCCGCATGAATTTTTTGACTTTGACACTGAAAATCCGAGGAAACTTCAACTTCTTGTAAATAATCTCAAACAACTGGATTCAACCCAGTTTGAAAACATCTACTCAATCGTTGAGGCTTTGTCCCAAATTAGGTAAAGTACCATCGCCTCATTAATTTTCATAAACAGCGAGGGCATATTCAAGTGAAATATTGCCTTTAGCATATTTTCTGTAAAACTCGCCAAGTATCTGCTTTGCTATAAGCTCCATTTCATCACGCTTTATATCAACAAACGCTATGAGCTGCTGCGTGCTGCTATAACGCATGGAGCTTTCAATCTGGCGGGACATAGTAACAATAACTTTCTCAAGCTGTTCCATAAAAAAGTCCCTCTCCTCAATACTTATAGGTATATTGTCATCAGAGATAATTAAAAACATTGCAAAGCCAAGCGTATGTTCCCTGCGCTCCACCATCTCTCTCACAAACGGCTTAATATGGCTCAATTCAGGATACTCTATTGTCTCCTCCTCTTTGTTATCAATCATGCGGACAAATCCCATAACATGAGCGATGTCCATCTTACAAGTAGCCTTGACCTCAGTCCTTGACATGCTCTGATACAGGTGAAAACTCTTTTCCTTATTTTTCTTAGTATGATACAGCGCCTTATCCACACACGAGAGAAGGTGATTGTACTCCTGTCCTTCAAGCACTGACAGCGCCATGCCTATTGAAACGGAAACCTTATTTTTCTGCTCCTGCAGCTCTTCCTTAGAATTAACACTCTCTATAATATCTCTGGCAAGCTGCTCAGCCTGTGACACTGTACGTATTCCCTCATAGAGACATACAAATTCATCCCCGCCAAATCTCGCCACGATTGCGTTAGGCACAATATTTGAAATTATACCCGCGACCGTTGTAAGGCAATGGTCCCCAAATAAAATTCCATTATCCTTGTTTATCTCACGCATATTGTCAATGTCGACCATCATAAGGCATCCGTATTTTTCATTCAGGCTTTTAATTATTTTTCGCTCACCGACTTTGCGGTTGTATACGGCAGTAAGATAGTCAAGCTCACGTTCCTTTGCAATTAAACGGTTCTGTTCGTCAACAACTTTCCGCAGTATATGATGACTGAACAGACTTATATCGTCCTCTACTACACTTTCCTCCTCGTCAGGACTTATCTGCTCAATCACATTATTTCGCAGAAGATCCAAAAACACGTCGGTAATTGCAGGGTCAAACTGCTTACCCCTGCACTTTGCAATTTCATTTATTACCTCTTCATTTTTAAGACGCTTGCGATACACCCGCGTACTGGTCATCGCATCATAGGCATCAGCTATTCCTATGATTCTGGCAATGAGCGGTATCTCGTCCCCCTTAAGGCCTTTAGGGTAACCCTTGCCGTCATATCTCTCATGGTGGTACATGGCGCCCACGTTTATTTCATGAAATATTCCGCTGTCTTTCAGTATATCCCCGCCAATTATTGTATGCGATTTCATAAGCTCATACTCGCTGTCGGTAAGCTTTGACGGCTTGTTAAGCACTACGTCCGGAACTCCTATTTTACCAAGGTCATGCAGAAGCGCTATATATTCTATGTTCCTAATCTCATCCTCACTCATTCCAAGCGCCCTTGCAATGCAGACTGAATATGTTGACACACGCTTTGAATGTCCCTTTGTATACTCGTCCTTTGCATCTATAGTATTCGCTATCGTAGTAATCGTCTGCATAGTCATCTGCTGAATCTGCTGATTCTTCTTATTAAGCGCCTGAATATTATCCTCGTTCTTTTTGTATATGGAATCAAAAAGCTTTACGGCAAAATAACAGCCTGCAAAACACAGAAGCATAAGCGCAATCTGAATCTCAGCATCCTTGCTGTTCTCAAGCGTGACTTCACCGATACTTATGCGGTATATTATACTTGCCGCATTCACTACAAGCGAAGCGCCTCCCGCAATCAATACCAACCGCGGCTCATGATACAAAATTATAAGCGAAAGCAATGGGAATATATATGTAAATACGATAAATGTACTTCCTGTAAACATCGCAAAAAGATACATACAAAAGTATCCGGCGACAATTATGTAACGCAGGCGCACCATATAAGGGTTCTTATAGTACAGCAGCCAGCAGACAGTTGCCGGTATGCCGGCAACCGCAATGAATATAAGCACATACCCTATTGTACGCTGGTCTTTAATCAACTCTCCAACATAAGCAACCGCAAGAACGGCAACTATAGCTGTCCATCCCATTAATAACTCATAGTTAATTCTTTTTGTCTGACTATCCATCGGCTCACTCACCTCAAACCAATATTTATTATTATTTACATTATAACATACATAAGTTTAAATTAAAACAGTCATATATAAAAAAGCTTAAAACACATATATATACATACGTATACATGTATTATACATATTGCCGGAAAAATCTATTTGCACTGCGTTTGTTATATATTGTTACATACGTGTTATATACAAACGAAGCAATATATTATTAAAATACCAAATCAACATTTATTGACTTATAAAATTTAGTATGTTAATTTTACTACTGCTGAAAGATAACAGTATACAAAATAACATCGAAAGGATAGTCTAAAATGAAATTACCAAACGGATACGGAAGTGTTGTAAAGCTTTCCGGTAAGAGGAGAAAGCCCTATATTGTACGAAAAACCAGCGGCTGGCATATCGACAATAGTAAAGGGAAAAAAGTACAGGATTTTTTTATAGTCGGTTACGCCGCTACAAAAGCAGAAGGACTTCAGATGCTGGCGAACTACAATAACAATCCATTCGACGGCAAGGTTTCTAAAATGACATTTGCGGATGTTTACGATGAGTGGTCAAGGCAAAAATTCCCAAACATATCAGATTCAAATAAAAAATGCTATACTGCCGCTTACAAGGCATGCAAAATGTTATACTGCAAAGTCTTCAAAGACTTAAAACTTATCGACTTACAAAATGTAATCGACACCTGCGGAAAGAACTACCCAACATTAAAAAAAATTAAGATTTTACTAAACCAATTATACCATTTTGCTTTAAAAAATGATATATGCAGCAAAGATTATTCGTGTTTCGTAAGCGTTGCGCAGTACAAAAACCGAAACCCAAACAAATATGACCGAAACAAGTTTCAGAAAGAAGAGATTGAGTTAATATGGAAGTATAAGGATGATAAATACTATCAGATTATTCTTATGTTATTATATAACGGCACGCGCATATCAGAATTTTTGGATTTAAAAAAAGAAAACGTACACCTTGAAGAACATTATTTTGACGTTATAAACAGCAAAACAGAAAACGGAATACGAAAGGTCCCCATCGCCGACAAGGTATTTCCTTTCTATAAAGCGTGGTATGAATCTTGTCCCGACTGCGAATACTTGCTTCACACAAAAAACGGCAGACATTTCTTATACAGAAATTATTACGACAACTATTACATGCCGCTTATAAAACAACTCGGCATCGAACATACACCCCACTGCTGTAGGCACTCCTGTGTTTCAATGCTTGCAGAAGCCGGAGTTAACCAGACAATTATAAAAAAAATTGTAGGCCACTCGGGAGCAATGAACCTTACAGAAAAAATATACACACATTTTGATGTCCGAGAACTTGTAAACGCAATAAATAAAATATAATCATTAATCTTTTTGTCCAATTTTAATATTTATTCATGTTACATATGTGTTACATTTACACTGTGATAAAATAAACATTACTACATTTAATTACTATATTATTTAAAATCAGTTGCAAATTCGCTTATTTATTTGTTAACTTTCTTTGTTATCTAAAATTATGGCAAATATTTATATGTTTTAAAGTATATAAATACAGTTACCGCCCTGACAACGTCAGGAAATATTATCAAACTTGTTAAGGGTGCAGACGGATTCACACTCCGTGCTTCAAAGGTTTTTGCTGACGCACTTGGATTTAAGGTTGGTTATTTTGGAGACGGTGTCGTAACCCCGACTGATAAGCCTGGAACGACGGATGAACCTGAAACGACGGATGAACCTGAAACTACAGATGAACCTGAAACTACAGATGAACCTGAAACTACGGATGAGCCTGCCACAACAGATAAGCCTGCTACGACAGATAAGCCTACTGCAACTAATGAGCCTACTGCAACTCCTTTGGTTGTAAAGGCAACAATCGAAAAAGAAAAACCGATTTCTCTTGATTTAAGCAATCCAGCTTCGTATATAGTTGATGGTAATGGTTCAAATGCACAATGGGATAATGGCAATAAAAAGCTTGATGTAAGTATTAATGGGTACGAGGGTATTATATTTAAAAACCCAGCGGAGAATATAGAAGCATATAAATATGTAACAGTTACTTATACTTCAAAAAACTCTTTAAATGCCTATATATTTGACGGTCAAATGGGTGACGGTGGCACGGGACAGAATCCTGCCGGCCAAGTTCAGAAAGATACTTTATCGTCAACTGATACTGAAGTTACAGTGACCTATAGTGCCGATAATTCAATGCATGGTTTTAAATTAGTGAGAATTGGTGGAGCGACCACAGCTTCAATTAAGTCAGTCATTTTTTCAAAAACCGAACAAGAAAATATGAAAGTAAATGAAACTTCTGAATTAAGTGTGTCTGTGGACGTTGGCGTAATCGAAAAAGTTGAGTGGTCAGCACTTGGCGGTGCCGCAACTATTGAGAAAAAAGCAGATGATGATAATAAAGCTGTTGTAACAGCCGTAAAAGCTGGTACTGTTACAGTTTTTGCAAAAGTTACAGTAAAAGATGGAAAAAAAACAACAACAGAGACGACGGCTATTACTAATGTTAATGTTAAGTTTGATGTTAAGGCGTCAATTTCAGATGCTCCTAATAAGATGTATGCAGACAAAAATTCCAATATAAGCATCTCTTTAGATAAAGGTAGGATTATAAATGTTAATTGGATGTCTGACAATGAAACCATAGCAACTGTCAATAAAGACCAAAATGACCCTAAAAAAGCTACCATAGCAGCAAAATCTGAAGGAACTGTAACTATTACTGCTGAGGTTACAGCAGAGGAAGCAGAACAGATTTCTCAAGGAACTGTAACAACTCAGATTGAAGTGAGGCCTTCTGCAGTATACGTTGACCTTTCAAATTGGAATGTAACGAGATGGGATGGAGCAACAGTGCCTTTGACAGTACATTCTGATGGAAGTATAGATATAACATTTGATAAGCAGGATTACTTTGGCGCAGGAATTCAGATTCCGGACGAGATTTTGACTAAATATCCTGAATATAACAAAGTAGAGTTATCTGTCACTTCCTATCGTGAAGATGGTACTAAAATTGAAGGCGGTAATCAGATTGCTTGGAATGGCAGAACAGGTGATTTGGGTGTAAATTACGGAGACGGAGTGAAATCATTAATAATACCTGAAGGTAAGGTGCTAGACAAGATAACTATTAATGCCCAAGAATCAGGTAAAGAAAAACAGATTATGAAAGTTCTGTATATTAAATTTATGGTACCATAATCTTATATGCAGATATATTATTTAAATTCTATGTTTAAAAACAGCTTTAAATAAATTATTAAAAAATGGCTGTAAAATAAGTGATATGCTCCTTTCTATGTAGACAAGCGAAAGTATAAAAACTTGTAACTTAGGAGGGAGCCTATTTTATGTCTAAAAGGATAATATCCACTGAGGATAAGCTATATGCTGTAAATATTTATCTGGATGGAGAAAAGATTACTTCAACAATAAATGTTTGCAAAGAGGTCCTAGAGTTTTAACGTCTATAAAAAAACATGAAATTTACTTGCAAGCTACATAAAAACTGCCACCAGCTTTGTATCTGGTGGCAGAAAAATTTTATTTTTTATTGTCTACTTGACGGGTAACGCTTCACAATGCGACAGCCCCTTTTATTTTATAATGAAACTTGAAATAACTAAATTACTTTTTAACAAATTCTATAGAATTAATTGTAATTTCTGCTGCGTCTGTTCTGTCGCTACCATAAGTATTGTATTTGAAGAATAACTCATCTGCAGACGAAATTTTATTACTGGTAATCTCCCACTTTCCACTACTTGTATCACCATAAATTGGGTCTGTTCCACCGGTTTCACTATCTTTTAGCTCACAAAGAACAGGATAACTATCTGATGCCGTATAATAAATAACAATTTTATACTCATTAAGGTCAACAGGTGATAATAAACTCCATCTTACCCCACTTCCACTAAATTGAGGATCTAATTTTAATTTTACTTTTCCATCAACATATTTTGTTTCTGAACGTTCAGACGATATCTCATTCAATTTAGATAAAGAAAGCTTTTTATCAACACTTAATTTAATAGAGTTAATTTTTACTTTTAATTTTTCATCATAATTGAAAAATATTACAGAACCAAATCTGGCATCCGAAGTTAATTTATAGATATGATGGTCAGCATTGTTACTCACCTCAGACATATTTCCACCAAATCCATCTAGGAAGTTGCAAGTACCTCCTCCATTTTCAAAAGTGTAATAAATGTCTGCATTCTTATAGTCAGAGTATTCAACCGGTATTTTTAGGGTTACCTCTCTATATTGTTTTGTGTACTGTATTTCTACACTACCATCAGAATTATTTGTCTTAGTAGCACTTTCAGTACCCCATTGCGTCAAAGTCCATGCACCATTGACAATATCCAGCGTAACAGTCGAAGGTTTAACATCAATCGTTTCCGTCTCCGCCATATAAACTGCTGTCTGTCCGGCGCATATGGCCGTAATCTTTGCAAAAATCTTAGAAGAACCAATAGCCTTGGCAGATATTACAGCTTTTTTCTTGTCAGCCTCGTCCGGTACTATAGATATTGCATCACCTTCAACCGTCCATTCAACATTCTTAATCTCAGCGTTCTTTTCATTACCCATGTCTGGTAATACGCTTATGATATCAACGTCATCATAATACATCTTTTCCGGCACCTCTGTTATTTCGGCCTTTAATGCAAATTTAACATTAACTTCCGTCTTTGCAGTAGTAACTGCTGTTTGGTCACCATCTTCTTTTGCAGTAACCCTTGCAAAAACGGTAACAGTACCGGCTTTGATAGCAGTAATAACTGCTTTAGTCTTGTAGATCGGAAGAGCACACGTCTGAACTCCAGTCACCGCATGATGC
>CAOKIL010000080.1 GCA_948468535.1 uncultured Eubacteriales bacterium | reverse complement strand
TTCCTGACCTATTATGCCCTGCTCTTTTTGTACATTTTCGTCAGTGAAGTACGGTTTGTTTACAAAGTCAAGCAGTATATCTAAGTTCTCATAGAACTTATCTGTACAACTGAAAAGGTATGCAGTAAGGTCAAAACTGGTGAAGGCGTTACTGCTTGCGCCGGTCAGGGCAAAGCTGTCAAAGGCGTTTGTGCCGTCAGGCTGTTCAAACATCTTATGTTCTAGATAATGCGCTATGCCGTCCGGGACGATTGTTTTTTCGGTTTCGCCGGGTACGACAAACTCCCTGTCAGTCGAACCGTAATCTGTGCCGTATATGGCATAATACTTGCTAAAGCCTTTTTTGGGGAATATAAATACTTTAAGTCCGCTCCCGTGAACGGTGGAAAGCATTTCTTCGTCAAGTGTTTCATTATAATATCTTTGTATTTCGTATTTTTGCTCACAGCTCATTATGCCTCACCTCCGTTGTTTAAACTGCCTTTTAAGAAATAGATTGTGTCAAATTCGATTTTATTGAATGCACGGACTATGTCGTCCTTTGTGACTTTGCCCACTCTCTCGATAAGGTCGTCAATATCACCGCTGTTGCCCATTATTGCCTGTGACAAATAATAATCCTCCATGGTTCTGAGGCCGTCCTTCATTGAATTATAGCCGTTTATAAGATAGAGTTTTGAGTTTTCAATCTCACTGTCGTCAATTTCACCGTTTCTCATCTTGTTGAACTGAACCATTATTTCATCGTATGCGGCTTGGTATTTTTCAGTCTCGATGCCGCAGCTTATGAACATAGTACTTTTAAAGCGTTCGGTTCTGGACACAGCGTAATATGCGAGGCTGAGCTTTTCGCGCACATTGTTAAACAGCTTTGAAAACGGACTTCCGCCAAAGATACATCCGCCGAGCAGCAGACCGTAGTATTCGGGGCTTGTCGGGTCAATGCCGCATCTCACACCGATACACAGCTTGCTTTGGACAACAGGGATTTCTTCAACTATTTTGTTTATTTCACGGCTGCACGGGGCCGCAATTTTAGTGCTTATATACTCGGCGTCACGCGGCTCAAAACGTCCGCCGATACTGTTTTTAATCTCGTCTATGGTTTTTGTGTCAAAGTTGCCGCTTACGAATATATCAACTTTAGTGCCTGATATGATTTCTTTATAGAAGTCATAGAGGTTCTTTGTGGTAATATTAGGGATATCCTCCACAAATCCCGCTTCATACATGCCGTAGCCCTCGTTGGGGAACATTGCCTCGCGACATTTGTATTCAGCATAATCACGCTTGTCGTTTATCAGTCCTTCAATTGCGTTTTTGAGATTAATCTTTTCGCCGTCAAGATATTCTTGATTAAAGCCATTTTCATCGGTTAACGGGTCAAAAATGAATTCATTTAACAGTTCAATAATTTTTTCTGTCAGGTTCTCTCCGATGAACTTATCTCTGATATATTCGATTGTAAAGTACAGTACTTCGCCGTCGCCCTTGCTTCGTATTCCGGCGCGGAGCGATGCGCTGTACAGGTCGTAAAGATACTTTGTCAGTTCGGTAAGGGTTTGGTGCTTCATGGTGCCGCGCTTCATAACTGACGGAAGAAGAGCAGCCTTTGTGACGGTTTCTCTTTTAAGCGGTATGTTGAAAAACACACTTATTATATTTGTCTTGAATTTTTCGGCTTTTATAAACTTAAAGTCAACGCCGTTTTTGATATGTTCTGTCATATATTTCATCCTCTCAAATTCAATAAGGCGCATCGCGCCGTCATTCAACGTTTTCAGTGGGAGATTGTAACTCCCACTGAAAAAATTAAGTGGAACACGCCGCCTATAGAGGCGGGTGACATCTTAAATTTAGTTATAAAACTCATTTAACTAATGCTAAGGATAAACGCCCGGTAAATTTTAGTAATAAGTTATATTATAACACGTTTTTTTGATTTTTGTTAAATTTCTTTGATTTGTAATAAACTGTTAATCTAATATTAGTATTTCTTATATTATAGCCTTGATAAATTATTCAGAATGGCTGCCGAGGGCTTCGGCGAGTTTGAATTTTATTTGTACGCTCGGTTTTGACGATTCGGTTATAAGCTCGTATTCGGATTCGCTCAGTTCACTTCGCAGAATGTTTGATGATTCGTTGTTTATAGAGGCAACTCCGTCAACAAAGCAAAGCGGAGGGTACATCACACACCACCAGTTTTGTCCTGCACTGTTACCTAGTCTGATGTTTAGCGCTGTGTACATTCCCTGCGGCAGCGAGATTATGCCGTCCGATGTGTTTTGGTATCTCTTGGTTGGGAACTTGCAGCGTTCGAGGCTGCACTTTGCCGAATAGTTAAAGCCGTTTTCGGCTATAACCCGGTTTGCTATGTTTGTGATATAGCTGAGGTTCTCCGATGCAGCTTCCTGTGACTGCTCAGCGTTTGTGCAGTTTGCAAAAAGCGTACCGCATGATTTGATTATTTCGTCACGCACTTTCAGTTTCAGCTCCTGGTCGGAGCTGCTGTCGCTGTTTGCTATTATGTGCAGTCTTAAAACGCTGTTTGAAATATCTTGTGTCTCTTGAAATGTATATGCCGCTATCATGGTAAAAACGAGCGCGGCGGAAAGCAAGACGGCAGTCAGACGCGGATAATTAATTTTTGGCATTTTTCGTTCCTCCTTGAAATATATATCTTGTTATAGATTTTTAACATAATTTTATAGATTATACCTATTGAAATTATTGTGAAATGTGATACAATTAGTAGATAGTAAAATGGGAATGGTATATTTCTTGATGGAAGGTTGGTTTAAATGAATAATATCCAAACAGAAAAAATGAACGTATGCGTTGTGTTCGGCGGTAACTCAAGCGAGCATGACATAAGTAAAATATCAGTTGTGACTGTTCTTAAAAGTCTTGATTCTGATAAATATAATGTACATAAGATATTTATTACCCGTGAGGGACGCTGGTATTACTTTGACAAAAACGCTGAAGATATAAAAAATATACAGGAAGGCAGTCTTGACGGAATGTTTGACGAGGCTGTTATATCTCCGTCAACAAGCGACAGAGGTATTATCAGAATGACGAAAAACGGTATTGAGAGGATTAAGATAGACGTTGTTATCCCCGTGCTTCACGGCAAGAACGGCGAGGACGGAACAATACAGGGGCTGTTTGAGCTTGCAGATATTCCGTATGTCGGACCGGGCGTGATCGGAAGCTCAGTGTGTATGGATAAATGTATTGCAAAAATCCTGTTTAAAGAAGCCGGTATCCCGCAGGCTGATTGGGTTTCTGTTAAATACGGCGATGATGTGGATGTAAAAGAAATAGAAGATAAGCTTGGCTATCCGTGCTTTATTAAGCCGTCAAATGCAGGTTCTTCAGTCGGAATAAGCAAGGCGCATAACAGAGACGAATTGCTCAGTGGTATTAAACTCGCATTTGAACATGATTACAAGGTTTTGATTGAGGAGTTTGTTCCGGCAAGCGAGGTTGAAAGCGCAGTTATCGGCAACTTTGAACCTAAGGTTGCAACCAATATAGGCGAGATTGCGCCGTCAAACGAGTTCTATGACTTTGACGCAAAGTATAACGACAGCAATTCAAAGCTGACTATTCCGGCAAATATAGATAAGGATATTGAAGAAAAGCTCAAAGATTATGCAATAAGGGCGTATAAGATATGCGAGTGCAGAGGTCTGTCAAGGGTTGACTTCTTTGTTGATAAGGAGAAAGGCGAGATTCGTCTGAACGAAATCAACACTCTGCCGGGCTTCACATCAATCAGTATGTATCCAAAGATGTGGGAGGTAAGCGGCGTCAGCAACACAGAGCTTATTGACAGATTAATCGGTCACGCACTTGACATGAATCGCAGAGGAGTATGACATGGATAACAGACCAATAGGTATATTTGATTCCGGACTTGGCGGTTTGACATGTGTCAGGGAGATTATGAACCTTTTGCCGAATGAAGATATAATTTATTTCGGTGATACAGGGCGCGTGCCATATGGTTCGCGAAGCTCTGCGACGATCGTTAAGTATGTCAGGCAGGATATTAACTTCCTGCGTAAGTTTGATATAAAGTTTATAGTTATAGCCTGCGGTACAGCAAGCAGTGCGGCTTTGCCGCATATTACAACTGAGTACGATACTGATATAATCGGTGTGGTCGAACCGGCGTCAAAATTGGCGGTATCGGTGACTAAGAACGGCAGAATAGGCGTGCTTGGAACTCAGGGTACGATAAACAGCGGCAAGTATTCTGAGCATATTGGGAACTTAAACCGTGGAATAAAAGTCATATCTAATGCGTGTCCTATGTTTGTACCTATAGTTGAGAACGGATATGCAGATACTGAGGTTGCAAGAATTTTGGCAAGAGAGTACCTTGAACCATTGATTAAAAATGATGTTGATACCATTATTTTGGGCTGTACGCATTATCCGCTGCTCAAAAAAACCATACAGGATATTGCAGGCGACGGTGTAAAGCTCATTGATTCAGGCTCTGCTGCGGCATATGAGGCAAAGCGTAGGATTACGGATGAGGGCTTGCTTGCAGAGCGTGACGAACAAGGCAGGGCGAGATATTATGTCAGCGATACGGTTCACGGATTTGAAGCGCTCGGCAGTTTGTTTCTCGCAAAGAAGATAGTCGGAGACGTATCAAAGATAGATATTGAAAAATACTAAAATAACCATAAGATAAAGGAGCGGATGATATTTGAAGGAAAATGCAATGATTTCGATTCGTACAAATCAGGAGATTGACGGAGAGAACGAAACTATTGAGCTTGATACAATGGGAAAGTATGCAATCCGCAACAATAAAATATATATTATTTATAAAGAAAGCGAAATGACCGGTTATGAGGACACAACAACAACGATAAAGGTTGCAGAAGGAAATGTCAGCGTATCGCGAAACGGCAGGTATACTTCCAAAATGGACTATAACCTGGGCGAAACCAGTCTGTGTATCGTCAATACGCCGTACGGTCAGATAGGAGCGGCTGTGAAAACTGAGAGTATTGACTTTGACTTTGGCTCAAACGGCGGTGTTCTTAATATGAATTATAAGCTTGACGCCGACAACCGCAACTACATAAACAATAATATGACTATAAAAGTTACTGCTCAAAATCAGAATATTTAATACAACAGATAAAAAAGGGGTTAGACCAATGAGTACAACAGATAATATAAAACTTGAAATAATAGGCAAAATTGAAGAGGCTTTTGATAAAGCTGTAAAAGACGGCGTTCTTGCGCTGCAGGATGATAGCATTGATATACACAGCACAGCGAAACTTGAAGTGCCGAAGGATAAGTCGCACGGTGATTTTGCGTGCAATATTGCTATGGTTCTTGCAAAACAGCTTCGTACAGCGCCGCGTGTGATTGCCGACGCTATTGTCAGGAACATAGACGCAAGCGGGATTATAAAAGAAGTTAATGTTGCCGGAGCGGGCTTTATCAACTTTTATCTGAATCCGTCGTGGCTGTATGACACAATGGGTGTTATAGAAGAACAGGGCGAAAGCTACGGCAAAATAGATATCGGCAAGGGCAAAAAGGTAATGGTGGAGTTTGTGAGCGCAAACCCGACCGGACCTATGCACATGGGCAATGCAAGAGGCGGCGCACTTGGCGATTGCCTTGCATCAGTGCTTGAATATGCCGGATATGATGTAACGCGTGAGTTCTATGTCAATGACGCAGGCAACCAAATCGAGAAGTTCGGCAAGTCTCTGAATGCAAGATATATTCAGGAACTTAAAGGCGAAGACGCTGTTGAATTCCCTGAGGACGGTTATCAGGGTGATGATATCAGAGAACATGCAAAGGCGTTTATTGAATTATACGGAGATAAGCATCTGAGTGTAAGCGAGGAAGAGAGAAAACAGGCGCTTGTTGATTATGCGCTTGAAAAGAATGTGGACGCTTTGAAGCGTGACCTTGAGAAATACAGAATAATATATGATGTGTGGTTCAGAGAGAGTAAGCTTCATGAGGACGGCGAGGTTACGGCGGCAATTGAGAGACTGAAAGAAAAGGGATATACATATGAAGAGGACGGAGCCGTATGGCTTGACTGCGAGAAGATGGGTCTTGAAAAGAACGAGGTTCTTGTCCGCCAGAACGGTATACCGACATATTTTGCGGCTGATATAGCGTATCATATAAACAAACTTGAAACAAGAAAGTATGACTGGGTAATAAACGTATGGGGGGCAGACCATCACGGACATGTGGCAAGAATGAAAAACGCCCTCGGTGCAGCAGGTATAGATTCAGATCGTCTTGACGTTGTGCTTATGCAGCTTGTACGTCTCATGCAGGACGGAGAGATTGTCAGAATGTCAAAACGTACCGGCAAGGCGATTACGCTTAACGATTTGCTTGAAGATGTAAGCATAGACGCGGCGAGATTTTTCTTTAACATGCGCGGAGCCGGCAGTCATTTGGACTTTGATTTGGGTCTTGCAAAAGAGCAGAGCAATGACAATCCTGTATTTTACGTTCAGTATGCTCATGCAAGAATATGCGGAATTTTGAGACTTCTTGAACATGAAGGCGTTTCGGTTCCTAAGTATTCGGACATTAAGTCTGAACTTTTGACTGACGAAACAGAACTGGACTTGTTAAAGAAGCTGAGCGATTTGCCTGAAGAAATAAAGATTGCAGCTCAAACTCTTGAACCGGCTAAGCTGACGCGTTATGTTATGGAGCTTGCCACATGCTTCCATGCGTTTTATAACGCATGCCGCGTTAATGTTGAGGACGCCGATCTGAGAAAAGCCAGAGTTAAACTCATTGACTGCACCCGCAGCGTAATAGCAGGAGTTTTAAAGATGTTAAAGATTACAGCGCCCGAAAAGATGTAGGAGGTCTGTTTATATGGTGAAACGGATTGTTTGTTCGGCAGCAGGATTTTTGATAATCCTTGTGTCAGTAATGCTGCTCGGAACGACAGCTTTTGCAGAAAATAATACGATTAATACGATAACAGATGTTTCAGGTTACACGGCAACACTTTATTTCTCAGATTGGGTTGACGGAGGCGTTGTGCTGAAGAATGTAAAGCCTGTGATAGAATCGGCTGATACGCTTGTAGCGGCTTCAAAACTTGAATACATAAGGGTTCCTGTGTTTAAGGGGAACATATACTCAAAAAACGGTGATGAGCTTGACCTTGATTCGCTTGCTTGGTACGTTGATGCGGATATTAAGTTTGTTGCTGCACATCTAGCTGACGGAAGCTACAGGATTATATATATAGTTACACAATAGGTACAGGAACGGAGATCTTATATGAAAAAACTAAAGAAAATTATTACCGCATTGCTTGCAGTGGGGTGTGTGACAATGAGCGTTGGTTCTGCTGTGCTTGCTGAGGGGACACAAGACGCGGTAAAGCGTGAGGTTAAGCCCGGTGAATCAGGGTACGGCGAATTTATATCGGATTATGTAAGAGAAATTGTCGATTATCTCGGAGTTTATGCGGTTGAAGGAACAACTCAGCTAACGCTGTACAAAGCCGGTTTGCTTGAGGTTTTGAAGAACCACCCCGAACTGTATGAAGAGGTCATGTATGCACTGCTCGGCTCGATTGATGAACATTCGGTTTTTTATGATGACGGCGACTTTGAGGAATTTATCAGCACTCTTGAAAGTTCAGTCGGAGGTATAGGAGTAGTTATTAATGAAACAGGCGAGAATTTGGTTATAGGTTCGGTATATGAAAACTCTCCGGCAGCAAAGGCGGGAATTAAGCCGGGCGACATTTTATACAGCGCGGACGGAAAGAACCTCATTGGCGTAAACCTAAGCGCGGC
>CAOKIL010000079.1 GCA_948468535.1 uncultured Eubacteriales bacterium | reverse complement strand
GTTGGCGTATCTGTAGGAACAGCAGTTGGCGTATCTGTAGGAACAGCAGTTGGCGACGGTGTCACAACGGTTTCAGACAAATCCGGTATAAATTTGAGTCTGTAATACTGAATATTTCCGCCGGCAACAAGCTTCACTTCTTTATCAGCCTTGATACCTTCTGCTGTTTTGACTTCAAATATTCCGGATGTAAGATTGATTGTGTCTAATATATTTCCGTCCTGCATTACTTTCAGGGGAACAGTTTTTCCGCTGCTTCCGGATGTGGCATATATTTTTAAAGTTCCTGAACCATCAGGAGTAAATATAAAAACTTTGTCTGTTTCTGTACCTGATCCGCCTGTCTTGAGTGACCATGTTGACGTATAACCGTCGTCAAAGTTTTTCTGGCTTTTCTGCACAGCGTTGTCGCTATTGGCAGAAACAACATATGTGAGACCGTTATAGTCGTTTATTGATGCTGGGGTTACGTTGTACCTGCCGCTGCTGCCGGTCGGAAATCTTGATGTGTTAAGGCTTCCGTCACTGTTTACAAACATGTCAGTAATATCCCATATGATTGAGTTGTCTGGTGTGGGTGCCGGTGTAGGAGTAGACATAATATCCGTTGCGCTCAGATTACTGAACTTTGCTTCTGCCATGTACTCTTTTCGCGATGTTCCTTCAATTGAATCTGCAGCGAGTCCTACATATAATGTATCGGGCAGATTGCTGAACGTTACTGTCTGCGGCTGACGCGGATTATCGTTCCAGTTTGTTCCGCTGTCTGAAACGGAGAGTGTTATAGTATCGCCGCTTCTTTGTATACGCAGATAGTTTGGCATTCTGTATTCGGATTTGCCGGTTTCGTAGCTGTCGCTGTTTTTTACAGCTATGTTGTTATTATTTTTGAACCATGATACTTTGCTTGTTTCACCGCTTGCCGTGCGGTAAAGCGCACAGACGTTTTCGCCGTATTTGAGCCATCCGTCCGCCAGCATAACCATAGGTGATTTTGAGTCGAGACTTTCACGCATCATAATACCTGCAACAGAACCGTTTTCAAATTTAGGTATTTGTTCGCGCTTTACAGATATATCAAAGTTTCCGATAAGTTCTTTGTACATAAAGTCACATTTGTCAGATGAAACACCGCTTCTGTCATAGCTGTTGCTTACCTTGCTCAGAATTCCGCTTCCGAGTACAGTGTATGTTCCCTTATCAAGCCATGCGCCGCCTTGTTCGTTAAACGCAGGTGTTCCTATCTGAGCATGGCTGAACTCTCCTGCACCTTTTGTTGATTTTACATATACAATTGAGGTTGGGCTTTGTGTTGCTTCACCTTTGTTGTTATGCACTCTTGACGTGAGGTAATGAGTTCCCGGAGACAGAGTGATGTAAGCATCAACATTGCCGTCTGCTGCCTGGATGGTTTTTATAACTTCTGAGCCGTCGAATATTTCAACCTTTGATATTGATGTGCCGTTTTTTGGCACTGCAAGCGCCTTATAATTAAGTGTTTCATTATCATTGATTACTGCCCATCTGTTGTTTGAACCGAGTGAGTTCATATCCTGTATGGCAGGTGATATGACTGTAATGTCAGGATTGGTCGGGTTGCTCTGCTGCTCTGTCCAGTCGTTGACATACGCTTCAATCCAAGTATAGCCTGCCCATTTTCCGCTTGAAACAATGTCCGTTTCTTTTGCGCTGCCCATACTGTTTGCGGTTTTCCAATCATTTGGGATTGTAAATGTTCGCTTCTCTGATTCGAGAGTTGCGGTTGCGCCGCCGACTTCATCGGCATTATTAATAATTCTGCCGGTTTGATTGCGTACATCAGCAACGATTTTTGCGTCAATTGCATCTCGTCTCGGCAGGGTTGCGCCTGCTTCGTTTAAAACAGTGTTATATGCTTCCTCGGCAGTTTGAGTTTCAGTAAGGTTATATTCGCCGTTTTCGCCTATGTCAAATTCGCTGGTCTGCAAATCAGCGTTGGAGTAATTATTTATATAAGAGGCATTACGGTAATCAGTTACAATTCCAACGCCGTCCACATAGTTTCCGGCAAAATAGAATTGGGATTTAGGATCACCTGAATTCTTAGGTGCGGAAATATCAAAAATGCGTGTTTTAAGCTTATTTGACGTTGCGGGGCCTGATTTGTGATAGTTGTTTACCCAGTTGACCTTTGACGGATTAAAGGTTACAGCGTTATATGAGTACGGTTCAGCGCCGTAGGCTGAGTTTGTCTGTCCCCAGTTGTATATAACATTGTTTCGCACATCTGTGTTTTGCAGTTCTCTGTCAAGTCTGGGACTTCTGCTGTCATGGTGTGCAAGCAGATTGTGGTGCCATGTCGAATTTGTCGCGCCGAATATTGCGCCGTAGCCGTGTGCGCCTTTAAAATGGTTAGACATACGCAGACTTTCAGCTGCAATGGTATACTGAATTGTGTTGTTTGAACCGGGAGTTTGTTTTTCGCTTGAACCGCCGTACAGCGTAAGCATTTCGTCAACACTCCAGCTCATGCTGCAATGGTCGATTATAACGTTTTTTGTCCATCTGCCGCCTATACCATCGGGTTCTCCGCCGTTTTTGTCAGTCGGACGAACCCTGAGGTAGCGCATGATAAGATTCTGAACACCGTCACCGATAGAGATATCGCCGCCGGTAATCGTTATACCATCACCCGGTGCTGTCTGACCGAGGATAGTGAGATTGCTCTGGTTTATACTGAGGGTTCCGCTGAGCTGTATTGTTCCGCTTACGTCAAAGACGATTATACGCCCCGGTTTAGATACAGCATCTTTGAGTGAACCTGTACCTGAAGCGTTAAGATTAGTGACGTGATATATGGAAACACTTGATGCGCCTCTTGCGCCAAGCGAGTACTTTCCGCCGCCTTCTGCGCCGGGGAAGGCGGGCAGGTTTGACGCGCCGTATGCCGTGACGGCGAATAGAGTAATTGTGAATACTGCCAGCAGTGATGTAATCATCATAATGATTTTCTTCATAAATTATATACTCCTCGTATAATAAAGTAGTAGTTTTTAGAGTTCCTCTCCAAGAACTATGGTATACTGTTTAAGATACTGTGGATTGTTTTTTTACTCCTTTCAATTTGCCTTTGAAAATAGTACGGGTTTGACTCCAGTCAGCTTAGATTAAGTATTATCATATTTAATAATTATAACATAGGTACAATACGTTTTGCAATAAAAATTTTGTTATATCAAAAAAAGTTTGGATATAGCTCTTGACATAGCAAAATCTGTATGTTACAATGTATGTCTGTATATAGTGAGGTACTTTGCATATTTCACGGTTAGGGTAATATGTTTATTGTGTTTTAAATACTGCAAAATCCACGGAATTTTAGGGGTTTTCGACTATTTTGGACTAACGATATTTGCGTATATGTGAGTGCAGTTACATATACTTGTTTTTCAGAGAAAATGCCGCAAGATTTTGCCGGCTTTTATATAAAATTTTATACGAGAGGTGATCGGTTTTATGGTACATCCTGTGAAACTTGGCGAAAACACGCGTATGAGTTACGGTAAGATTAATGAGGTTATGGAGATGCCTAACCTTATTGAAATCCAGACCAATTCATACAAATGGTTTTTGGACGAAGGTCTGAAGGAGGTCTTTCATGACATTTCCCCAATTACGGATTATACCGGAAATCTTGTTTTGGAGTTTATTGACTATCATTTAGAGCCAAACCCAAAGTACGATATTGAGGAATGTAAAGAAAGAGATGCAACTTATGCGGCGCCTCTCAGAGTTAAAGTTCGCCTTAAGAATAAAGAGTCCGGCGAAGTTAAGGAACAAGAGATATTTATGGGTGAGTTTCCGCTCATGACGCCATCGGGTACATTTATTATAAACGGAGCTGAGCGTGTTATCGTGTCTCAGCTTGTTCGTGCTCCAAGCGTTTATTACTCTCAGGATTATGACAAGATTGGTAAGAAGCTGTTTTCATCTCAGGTTATTCCTAACCGTGGTGCATGGCTTGAATACGAAACTGACAGCAATGATATATATTATGTAAGAATTGACAGAACGCGTAAAATACCGGTTACAGTACTTATTCGTGCGCTTGGTTACGGTACAGACGCGGAGATTAACGAACTTTTCGGCGAGGATGAGAGACTTCTTGCTACTATGGAAAAGGATACTACAAAGACACATGAGGAAGGTTTGCTTGAGGTATACAGAAGACTGCGTCCGGGTGAACCGCCGACAGTTGAAAGTGCACAGGCATTGATTTCCAGCACATTCTTTGACCCTAAGCGTTATGATATGGCTAAGGTTGGAAGATATAAGTATAACAAAAAGCTTATGCTTTCTGATAGAGTTACAGGTCAGATCGCTGCGGAGGATGTTTTTAGTCCTGTTACAGGTGAGCAGCTCTGTGAGGCAGGTCAGAAGATAACAAAAGAACTGGCACATCAGCTTGAAGTTCATGCTGTTAACGAGGTAGTTCTTGACTGCGACGGCAAACAGACAAAAGTTATTTCCAACCATATGGTTGATATGCCTGAATATATCATGTGCAAAACAGGTATTGAGCTTGACTACAGTCCGAGAATATGCGGCATTACTGAAAGGGTAAGACGCAGCATTCTTGATGAGATTTTAGAGCAGTATCCTGAAGTCAATTCGGACGAGTTCAAGGCTGTTGTTGAAGAACGCCGCGATGAGCTTCAGCCCAGACATGTATTGACTGACGATATCATTGCTTCTATGTCGTACATCGGCAATCTTGCAAACGGTGTTGGTCAGGTTGATGATATTGACCATCTTGGTAACAGACGTATCAGAAGTGTCGGCGAACTTTTGCAGAACCAGTTTAGAATTGGTCTTTCAAGAATGGAACGTGTTGTTCGTGAAAGAATGACTACATCAGATTTGGATACCATCACACCGCAGACATTAATTAATGTCAGACCTGTTACTTCATCTATTAAGGAGTTCTTTGGTTCATCACAGCTTTCACAGTTCATGGATCAGATTAATCCTCTCGGCGAGCTGACGCATAAGAGAAGATTATCAGCCCTGGGTCCGGGCGGTTTGTCAAGAGAACGTGCAGGATATGAGGTACGTGACGTGCATCACTCGCATTACGGACGTATGTGTCCTATCGAGACACCTGAAGGTCCGAACATTGGTCTCATTAACTCGCTCAGCGGATTTGCTAAGGTTAACGAGTACGGATTTATAGAAACACCGTACAGACGTGTTGATCAGGATAGAGAAATTGTCACAGATGAAGTGACATATATGACCGCGGATTATGAGGACGGTTTCTATGTAGCGCAGGCGAACGAGCCTCTTAACGAGGATGGTTCGTTTGTCAACAAAAAGATTGTAACAAGATATAAAGATGAGTTTATTGAGGTTCCGCCGAACCGCGTTGACTATATGGACGTATCACCGAGACAGGTTACGTCAATCGCTACGGCAATGATTCCGTTCCTTGAGAACGACGATGCTAACCGTGCGCTGATGGGTTCAAACATGCAGCGTCAGGCTGTACCGCTTCTTGTGCCTGAATCGCCGATTATTGGTACCGGTATGGAGTATAAGGCGGCTAAAGACTCAGGCGTATGTGTGCTTGCTAAGAGAGCCGGCGAGGTAACATATGTATCGGCTACAAAGATTGTAATCAGAGCCAATGAAGGTGATTATGACACATATAAGATGGTTAAGTTCACACGTTCTAACCAGGGAATGTGTATAAACCAAAAGCCTATTGTGTCAAAAGGTCAGATTGTTGAAAAAGATCAGATTATAGCTGACGGACCGTCAACCAAAAATGGTGAAATCGGTCTTGGACGTAATATAAGAATGGCATTTATGACATGGGAAGGCTATAACTACGAGGATGCTATTCTGATAAGCGAAGAGCTTGTCAAAGATGATGTGTTTACATCTATTCATATTGAAGAACACGAAGCAGACGCAAGAGACACAAAACTCGGACCGGAAGAAATAACGAGGGATATACCGAACATCGGTGAGGACGCGCTCAAAGACCTTGACGAAAGAGGTATTATCCGTGTAGGTGCTGAGGTTGAAAGCGGAGATATTCTTGTCGGAAAGGTTACTCCTAAGGGAGAAACCGAACTTACGGCAGAGGAGAGATTGCTCCGTGCTATATTTGGTGAAAAAGCGCGTGAGGTCAGAGACACATCTCTTAGGGTTCCTCACGGTGAATATGGTATAATAGTAGATGTAAAGGTATTTACCAGGGCGAACGGCGATGAACTTCCGCCGGGAGTAAATCAGGTTGTACGCTGTTATATTGCACAGAAGAGGAAGATTTCAGTCGGGGATAAGATGGCAGGCCGTCACGGTAACAAAGGTGTCGTTTCGCGTATACTTCCGGTTGAAGATATGCCGTTCTTGCCTGACGGTACACCGCTTCAGATAGTTCTCAACCCTCTGGGCGTGCCGTCCCGTATGAATATCGGGCAGGTGCTTGAAGTTCATTTGGGTTATGCAGCAAAGGCGCTAGGATGGAAGGTTGCAACTCCGGTATTTGACGGTGCAACTGAGGATGATATCATGGAAGCCTTAAAGCAGGCGGGATACAATGAGGACGGTAAGAGCATTCTGTATGACGGCAGAACAGGCGAACCGTTTGACAACAGAGTAACGGTCGGATACATGCACATGCTCAAACTTGCACATCTTGTTGACGATAAGATTCATGCCCGTTCCACAGGTCCGTACTCTCTTGTAACCCAGCAGCCGCTCGGCGGTAAGGCGCAGTTCGGCGGTCAGCGTTTCGGAGAGATGGAAGTTTGGGCGCTTGAAGCATACGGCGCAGCTTATACTCTTCAGGAAATCCTTACGGTTAAGTCAGATGACGTTGTTGGACGTGTTAAGACATATGAGGCAATCGTTAAAGGCGAAAATGTTCCAGAACCAGGAGTTCCGGAATCCTTCAAGGTATTGATTAAGGAACTTCAGAGTCTTGCTCTTGATATAAAGGTTCTTGATGGTGACGGCAACGAAGTAATACTTAAAGAATCGCTCGATGACGATGATGTAGAAGAATTGCCGGTTAACATCGCAGGATATGAAGAGTCTGATGACGCAATGCCTTCAAAGACAGGCGATGGTGCGGATGACGATTTGCTCGCAGACGATATTGATGATGAAGATGAAGTTGATGTAATCACAGAGGTTACACAGATTCTTGCAACACCATCGGTAGATATGTCAAACAGCGGCGAAATGTCAATTGATGACAGTGATGACGCTGAATCCCTTGAAGAACTCAGGGCAGCGGAAGATTTTGATGATGAGGACGACGATATTTATTAATGTATTTATGCTTTTTTAAGCGGTTATACATGATTTGAACGTTTTATGTTGAATTGTTTGTCAACTCACGGCAGGCAAAAATTGAAATAGTGAGTAGAAAGGCATGGTCGTTATGGGCGAATATCAAAATTTTGAAGCTATCCAAATCGGACTTGCTTCACCTGAAAAAATCAGAGAATGGTCAAGAGGTGAAGTCAAGAAGCCCGAAACTATAAATTACAGAACACTCAAGCCCGAAAAGGACGGTTTGTTCTGTGAAAGAATATTCGGACCGCAGAAGGACTGGGAATGTCACTGCGGTAAGTACAAACGCGTTCGTTATAAGGGCGTTGTTTGTGACCGCTGCGGTGTTGAGGTTACACGCAGCAAGGTGAGACGTGAGCGTATGGGTCATATTGAGCTTGCCGTTCCCGTTTCGCATATTTGGTATTTCAAGGGTATCCCGTCGAGAATGGGTCTTATTCTTGATATATCTCCCCGTGCTCTTGAAAAAGTATTGTATTTCGGTGCATATATAGTAATCGATCCGGGTAATACCGGTCTT
>CAOKIL010000078.1 GCA_948468535.1 uncultured Eubacteriales bacterium | reverse complement strand
TTTCTGCGGGTTTGCTGTTCCCGCTGTTCCTGCCGCAAGATACTGTAAACGCTCTCTTTGCAGATTGCCGCAAGTCCTCTTGTGATATAGTTCCATTCCTCCGGCAAGGACAACATCATTGATAAAAGCCCCTTTGATTTCAGGGACAAGCGTGTATCTTTCAAGTGATAGTTTGACATCACGGTATAATCACGGATTTTGTTTATTCTGAAAACTGCCATACAAAAATCCTCCTTTTTCAGTTTCGGGGCAATAAAAAAAGCGTTAAGATTTTTGTTAAATCCTAACGCTAACGCTTTGCATTATTTATTTTTTCAAGCGGCACATACGCCGAACAGGTTTTACCGTTATGACAATGCAAATGCGGACAAAACGGATTTCTGTTGTCAAGCAAGTATGTGTTTTGCCCGACTTTGCAAGTGGGGCATAGCTGCTTTGAATTTTCGGTTTTCATTGTCAAAAATTCCTTTCGTAGTAAATTTGACTTTTTTGTGTTGTTGACTGTTTGAGGATTTTATGCTATGATAAAAATAACAAAGGTAGGTTTCTGAAATGGTGTAGAGAAACAAAAAATGCCTTGATTTTTTGAATGTCAAAGCATTTTTGAAGAAGAAAAATATTTAATTTTGGAGTTATTGCTGATTATTGAAAGTCGCAAACCCTTAATTTTACTGTGTTTTTCGTTAAGTTCTGTAAGAACACTCGCACCAAATAAGCTAAAACCGCCGTAATTACGGCGGTTTCGTTTTGTCCTACACGATATTTTGGCTTACTGTCTTTGTAGTCTTTCATTTTGTATATCGGCACTTTTATCATATCATTAAAACAATTATTCGATTAAGGTTTACAACGACCGTGCTGTTTGTATTAGACACTGAATTGTCAATCGGAACTGTTGTAATAATTGGAACTTCAGTAGGTGAATCTGTAGGCAATAATGTTGGTGCAGCAGTCGGTTCAGGTATTTCGTTTGATACAATAGTTGGTTCAGGTGTTGCTGTTACTGCTGCCGATTCCGATGTTGAATTGACGGCAGCGGTTTCATCAGCCGAAGGCAATGCAACAACAGCTATTCCGGCAAAAGCTGACAACATGCTGACAATCCAACCGACTATGGTTAACGGAAATATATAGCAAATAAACTCTGTTACCTTGTCGGCATCTGGAAATTTACCAGCGCCTTATTAAGATAATCGTTAAAGGGTTTCATAATTCGGAAAATCTCTGCTGCCTTTGCAAGAAAAGTTCCAACATCGTTCAATTCTTCATCTTTTATAGGATATTCCAAATACCAGCTCTTGAACTTTAAGTATTCCGCTTGGGGATGTTCTTTTTCATATCCTGCAGGAACATTCTTTAATGCCGTTCCCTGTACCGCAAAATATTTTTCAAACTCCGGCTCATGGATGATTTTTTCCCATTCTTGCCCATTTTGTGCTATATAGTCTCGCACCATTGCTGTTGCATCTTTGAACATATCCGCAAACAAGCCACCGCCCAAAAAGGATTGATTTCCGGGCTTTATCATAATATAATACCCAACAGGAACAGGCAATTTTCCTTTAGAAGAAATATGGGCACGGAAAGCAGGATTATAAGGGGATTTGTCATGGCTGAAACGGATATCCCTCACAAGCTTAAAAGTAAGGTCTTTTGGTATGTTATGTAAAATACTGCTGTCAAACTTTCCAATTTCCAACATCAACGCCTGCAATAATTCTTCAAAATCAGAACTTGCTTTTTTGTAATCTTCCTTATTTGCATGATACCACTCACGATTGTTATTCATGCTTAGTTTTGATAAGTAATCTATAATTGACCTTGTATTCATAAGTTACCACCTCTCCTTTACGAATTTTTAATAACGGAAAACTGCGTGGAATCTAAAAATTCCTGTATCAGATGTTTTGTGCGTTCGGGAGATTGATACGGCTTACAGAATGAAAAATCTTGTGATAAGTCGTCAATTTCTTCCATAGCCTTTTTTACATTAAGCATAGTATTAACGGGAATTTCCGTAGCAGTTGTATAATCCAACTGCATTGGATTTATTCTATGGCTTTGTATTGCATAATTCACTCTGTTCTTGCACTTGCATTTGCCGCCTCCATATTCTCCGCAATATTCTTCCAGAAAGTCTGCCATTTTTTTGCGTATTCGTGAAAGACGCTGCCGATATGCTTCCGGAGACATTTCTAAAATTTCTCCGGCTATGCGGCTGTCAAGTTTGAACATCGTTCCCAATACAAAAATACATCTGCTTTCTGTGTCAAGACATTGAAGCATTACATTTGTGCAAGACATTTTGAGTTCCTCTGATAAAATTGACTTTTCTACATTCTGCGTCAAATCCGGTATATTATCAGTTTCGGCATTTTTAATATCGTTCCCATAGAATTCAAAGCTAATAGGCATTTTTGCAAACATATGCTTTTGATAATTTTTCAAATGGTTTACCGCAATCCTGAACACCCATGTTGAAAACAAACTCTCTGTTCTGAAAGCAGATAGATGTGTTACGACCTTTAGTAGAATATCCTGTGTAGCGTCCTCTGCGTCCGGAAATGTGCCAAGCATACGCAGTGAAAGATTGAACACCATATCCTGAACGCTTAGAATAAGAGTTTCTAAAGCACTCTTGTCGCCAGCGGTAGCCTTGTTAATTAAAGCCAATAGTTCTTCGTCTGTTATATTTTTCATATTTTTTACCTCCTATATATTGTTAGACAACTAATAAGTAAGTTTGTGACAAGAAATTCAAAATTTTTTTATTATTTTATATTAAAGAACTATTATCATGTCAGCTTTTGTCTTATCAATCTTCAAGTAATCTGCACATTTTGACTTTTCCGACATATTATATACCAAAACCTAAGGGAGGGCTTTATGTGAATAACTGTTCAAATCTGTTTATCTTATCAACAATTGCATGCAAGCTGGCTGACTGTCTGTCTGATGAGGAACTTGAAGCGCTTGCAGCTAACCTTAATGTGCTTGGAGACATGATTGAATCCACACTTGCCAATAAATCACTATGTAAAAATGATTAAACCGCCTGTCATTTGCCTGTAATTACGGTATTTATATCACTTTTTTAGATTTACAAGTTCTTTAGCTTCTTTGCCGGTCATATGTTCAACTGTTAATTCTATCATACATAAACGTTTAAATCCGCTGTCAATTTCTTTTAAACGCCCTTCCTCATCATTTGGTGAATACTTTGCAGCTAAGAGTTCAATCGCAGTTCTTTTTTCTGCATTATCTTCTATTATACGTGCCTTACCAAACACGATTACACTTCTAAAATAAGTAGTATATTTATGAGGTACCACATCATCTTTCTCTGTTACACAAAACGAAACCTTAGCATTTTTATTAATACCGTCAATTTTGTGACCGCTGACTGCGCTGTGAAAATATATCTTTGAATCATGATAAACATAGCTGAGCGGTACAGCATAAGGATACCCGTCATCACCTGACACTGCCAATACACCGGATGTACATTTTCTAAGTACATACAGACTTTCTTCTTCTGATAACAATTGTTTTTTTCTTAACATTTCTCTAAACATTTTTACTTCTCCAACACAAATAATTTTTTATTTATAGCATATGCAAATCATCCGTTACTCAGCTTCACAAGTTCCGCATATGTTCCGCTCTCATTTTTAAGATCATCATGAACCCCGGTCTGAACGACTTTTCCTCCCTGAATGACATAAATCACATCTGCATTTTCAATCGTCGATAGCCTGTGCGCTATTACTATAACGGTTCTGTTCTTCATCAGCGCCTCTATACTGCTCTGAACAATAACTTCGTTTTCATTGTCCAGAGCAGAAGTTGCCTCGTCAAGCAACAGTATCGGTGAATTCTTGAGGAACGCTCTTGCAATTGCTATCCTCTGCCTTTGACCTCCTGATAATGTTTCGCCCCGCTCACCTACAACCGTATCATAACCATCCGGCAAATCTGTTATAAACTCATGTGCATTTACAGCCTTTGCCGCCGCGATTATTTCATCATCTGACGCGCCCGGCTTACCGTAGCTTATGTTCTCTTTTACGCTTGCGTCAAACAAATACGCGTCCTGCGGCACATATGCCATCATATCTCTAAGCTCATCAACAGGCATTGAACGGATATCCTGTCCGCCGATAAATATACCGCCTGAATTAATTTTATAAAACTCCTGTATCAGCTTGATTACCGTACTCTTTCCGCCGCCGCTCGGCCCTACAAGCGCCGCAGTTGTTCCCTTTTTAACTTTAAAATTGAGTTTGTCTAAAACCTGAATCTCATCGTTATACGAAAAATCCACATCCCTGAACTCTATATATTCCATATCCTTGTTATACGATTTAGTTAAATTATCCGTCTTTATCATATCACGCCGTTCCTGCTCAGTATCCCAAACTTCATGCACAAGTTCCGATGCCGCAACGGATTCCTGCATCATTCCCCATGAACTGCCAAAGTTTAATACCATACCGCTAATGTTGCTCTGAACGGTAAGAATTGCAATAACCGTACCAAAATCCGTCATTCCCATTGCGCCCATAACTGCACCGATAGTAATTAACACAAAGTTGTTCAAAAAGTTAAGAAAATGACCAATGCTGTCAAGTCCACCCACTCTCGCGATACGGTGGACTCTGAGTTTTGCTGTATTATTATTTGTTTCCTCATATCTGCCAAGTGACTGGTGTCCTGAATCAAACAATTTTATGACGCGAAACCCAGCTATCAAATCCGACAATCTGCTGACCAAAGCAGACTCGCTGTGTTGAATCTTTCCGCCGAGCTCACGGAGCGATTCCGCATACTTGACGTTTACAAAAACCGTCAGCGCACATGTCATAAGAGCTATAATACCAAGTCTCAAATCCATTACAAGAATAAACACACACGATGCAGCCACCCCCAATATACCTGCCATAAAGTTCGGGCAATGATTGGTATATGCACGCTTCATATTCTCAACATTGCTGTTAAGTCTAAAAATACTGTCACCGCTGTGATTATTGTCATAATAATCCACAGGCAAAAACTCCATGTGCCGGAACAGTTCACTTCGCATATCGCGCATGATATACCTGATTGACATCATGTTATAATACCTGTCAAGCACACTCACAAGATATACTAAAACCGCTGCACAGCCGAGAATAATTGAAGCCTTAAATGCCGCAAAATCAATCGCTGTTATTGAATTAATTACTCCTTTGTTAACCAAAGCCATCAGCACATCAGCGCTGAACGATAAAACTATATCCAAAATCAATGTAATCCAGTACATATACTTGTATCTGCCCATCAGCGAAAAGCAGCTTCTCAACCCATCAATAACCTTCAAAATTTCACCTCCCTATAACTATTCATCTACGAAACCAGTGCGGCATATATTCCGTTTTGTTCAATAAGCTCATCATGACTGCCGCACTCTGCAATAACCCCGTTGTCAATCACAGCAATTCTGTCCGAACCTCGTATTGTTGACAATCTGTGTGCAACAACCAGCACAGTTCGTCCGTGACTCAGATTGTCCAAAGCCTGCTGAACTTCCGCCTCCGCTTTTACATCAAGCGCAGATGTCGCCTCATCGAGCAAAAGTATAGGTGCGTTTTTAAGCATTGCGCGTGCAATTGAGATTCTTTGTATCTGTCCGCCTGACAGCCTGCTGCCGCGTTCGCCGACAACCGTATCATATCCGTTCTCTGTCTCCATTATAAAGTCATGTGCATATGCAGCCTTTGCCGCTGCAATAACCTCTTCCTTTGTTGCGCCCTCCTTGCCCATGGCAATATTGTCATATATCGAAACCGGAAACAAATAAGCTTCCTGTGACACGTACGAAATCAAACCGCGTGTTGACTTCAAATTTCTCTCGTTCATATCAACTCCGCCGACAAGGATTCTGCCGCCGGTCGGACGATAGAATCCGCAGACAAGCCCCAAAAGCGTACTCTTTCCGCAGCCACTCATACCTGCAAATCCGATAGTTTCGCCGCATCTTACATCAAGATTAATCCCTTTCAGCACCGGCATACCGTCCTCGTACTCAAAGCACACATCTTCAAACTTAATCGCCGGCAAGCCATTGCTGAGTTCTGCCGGAATCTCACCGCCGTCAGGTTCAGGAGCTTCGTTCAGGATTGAAAATACTCTGTCAGCCGCTGCAGAAGAATATCTGAGGTTAAAGAACATCGCCGATGTACGCATCAGCGGCGACAAGGTCTGCGAAAGCAGCGTAGTGAAGGCAACCAAAGAGCCGAGAGTAAAACTCCCCTTAAAGCACATATACCCTCCTGCTATCAGACAGGTAAGTGTCGGAATATTTCGGGCAAGATTAAAAAGTGCGGCACCTTTATACTGATACTTATCATTGTTGAGCGCCATATCGGTAGCACAGTTTATTCCGCCGTTGTACTTGTCAGACAAGTAATTTTCAAGATTATATGACTTGACAACCGAAACTCCGCCTGCCATATCTGCAACAATATTACTTACTTTGCCGAGATACTTCATATACTTTTTTGAACCGGTTTTAAATGGGATTGAGAAGCTCGCGCCAAGAGGCACCAATATCGGAACAGTGGCAAAACACAAAAGAAACAAGATAGGATTGAGCATAATCAAATATGTCATATAAAATATGATTGAAAACGGAAGCTGAACAAGCTGAATAAAATCGCCTTCAAGAAAGCCTTGAACCGTATCGGCATCCGAACTCATCTTTGACAAAAGTTCACCGCTTCTGTTGGAAGTCATAAACCCAATCGGAAGGTTCTCTATACGGCGCGCACTGTCGGTCTTTACATCACGCATTATACCTGTCGAAAACCAACCGGCGGCATACCGACTGAAGAAGACACACACCATTATTACAGAAATTATCAGCAAAGCGCGCAAAAACACAGGCAAGATTCCTCTTGCATCACCGGTCTGAGCAATATCGACTATCTCACGAAGCGCGTCGGTCTTTAGCACTTCAAAAAATGAAAATAAAATAGATGCCGCAACGGCAACTAAAGCCCAGAGAAAATATCTCCGGGCATACTTATAAATATTTTTGATATTTTTGTTTATCATACTATCCTCATTCATAATTATTCAACTGTAACAGACTTTGCAAGATTACGCGGCTTATCGATATCAAGACCTTTAAGTGACGCAACATAGTACGAGAAAAGCTGTAACGGTACTACTACCTCACTCGGCATAACAAGCTCGTCGCATTTTGGAACATATATTACAAAATCTGCCTCTTTCTCAATCTCTGTATGACCTTCTTCAGCTATTGCAATAACAACTGCTCCTCTTGCTTTTACCTCTTTTATATTACTGAGCATTTTATCAAAAAGACTCTTGACTGTACAAAGTGCAACAACCACCGTACCTTTTTCAATAAGAGCAATTGTACCGTGTTTTAACTCGCCTGCCGCATATGCCTCTGAATGTATATACGAAATCTCTTTGAGTTTAAGCGACCCCTCAAGAGCAACGGCGTAGTCAATTGTTCTGCCTAAGAAGAATACGCTCTTGCTATTAAAATACTTTGATGATATGTACTGAATATCCGCTTCGTTTTCAAGAATCTTCTCGATATTTTCAGGCAATGTTTCAAGAGCTCTTATATACTTTGCTAAAGTCTCAGGCGTGAGCATATCAAGTTCCTGAGCCATATAGATTGACATCAGGTATATTGCGGTAAGCTGTGTGCTGTACGCTTTTGTTGTTGCGACAGCAATTTCGGGTCCTGCCCATGTATAAAGTACATCATCAGCTTCACGCGCAATACAGCTTCCCACAGCATTAACAATTGCAAATGTCCTTGCGCCGAGTTTTTTTGCCTCGCGCATTGCCGCAATAGTATCTGCAGTCTCACCCGACTGTGATATAAGTACGACAAGCGTGTTTTCATCAACAATAGGATTGCAGTATCTAAACTCTGACGCAACGATTACCTCAACAGGCTTTCTGACCATTTGTTCAATAATATACTTGCCGACTACACCGACATGATACGCACTGCCGCAGGCAACAATGTAAATCTTGTTTATATCAC
>CAOKIL010000077.1 GCA_948468535.1 uncultured Eubacteriales bacterium | reverse complement strand
CGCGCAAAACAACATCCCATATCCTAAAAAAGCTATCCTATCTTCTTCTGTCTCTGTTGATTTTTTCCTAAGTACCCTGATTTCGTTTGTCTCTTCATTCATTTTATTTTCCTCCATGTAAAAATAGTTTAAAATAAAAAATACGCCAACCGAAGCTGACGCACAAAAAACAAGACCTTGTTATATGCACCATCATTATTAAAAAATAATTAGGATGCAAATTAACAAGGCCTCGTTTTAAGTAGAAAATTTAATATGTTCATATGAATGTATACTCTTCATACAAACGAGAAAATGTAGAAAAATTAATACAAATATAATGTAACACACTTTTGTACATTTGTAAAGCCCCAATTTTAGTATAAATTTAAAAAATATACCATTAAATATTTGTATACTATGTCAATACACTATACATCTCTACGATACGGCTGCATTGGGCTGCTTGACTATCCGCCGTGCCGAAAGGTTGCGGCGGTCTTTCATTTTAACACATATAACCGTCATATCATCGTCTATAGCTTCAGATTTATCATCTATGCCTCTGCGCTTTATCGCTTCATCAAGAATAATTTGTGAAAGGTCATTGGGATTAAGGTCAATATCTACACTCTCAACAAGTTCTCTCAGCCATAAGTCGTCATTGTTTTTTCCGATAACACCGTCGCTTGTCATAACAACAAGCGAGCCGTTTTCAAGAGTACGCGCAAACGCCTCTACGTCCACAATCGACACTATTCCTATCGGGAGTGAAGCCGCTCTGACTGTCTCTGTATAATCATGGTGCTTGATATAACTCGCCTCAGCGCCGTTTTTGATAAACTCAACCTGACCCGTGTACAGGTCAATCACGCACATATCAACGGTTGCAAAAGCATCATGCGCCGACTTCATTACCATTACCGAATTCACCAGCTTGACTGCTATCGTCTTGTCAAACCCTGCTTCAAGGAAACTGCCGAGTAGATTAACTATAGCATCACTCTCAGCTGCTGCCTTATGGCCTGTTCCCATTCCGTCACTTATTGTCACAACAAACTTACCGTCGCTCAAATAGCTTGTATAATGCTTGTCGCCGCTTTCGGCGCTTTTACTCTTACCAGCTATGCCGACAACCGTATCAAACCCCTCTACCTGACAAAACCTCATACGGCACTTGCCTCTGCCAACCTCATGGCAGTTCATTCCGGGAGCCGCAACATTTACTCCGAGTATCTTTTTGATAACCGACCGCACCTTTGTATGACAAACCTTAGGGTCCTCGCATCCTATTATACTCAGCTCAACCGAATACTTGCGGTTTCTGTCACACATAACATCTACTCTCTCAGCATTTACTCCCAGGGATTCAAGCTCGCTGCGTATTTCATCCGAAGCTATTATATCAATCGTTTTTTCCTCGCATATCTCGTCTGCCGCATTCTTTATTATCTCTGAAATCCCCTTGAACTGTTCGCTTGTCAGTTCACGGTTTTCAGCAAGTCTGCTCTTCCAGACGCGATTTATCTTATACACCTCAAACAATCTGTTTATCTCGGTTAACAACTGGTGCAGGCGCACACACTTATCGTTGAAGTACGGCGGAACATCCTGCGGTGTAACGCCGCCCTTTCTCTCCATAATTTCAAGAAATTTAAACATAGTCTTATATGTAGCATTAAAATCCCTCTGCCAGCAGAACTCGACTTTTTTACAGTTCCTGCAAACTCTGTCCGCAGCAGTGTCAAATAACAACGACACGTCACTCATATCAACGTTGCTCTGTTTGTCTGAGATTTCTGCAAATGTCTGTGCCAGCCCATAGAACGAATCCGACATACGCATCAGCTTGTCATTAACAAACGCCTTAAACCTCTCAGTCTTTCCGTTGTCCTCATGCCCAAAGTCAACAATTCTGCCGACAACCTTTGACGCAGTTTCCGGCATAACAAATGCCGCAAGCGCAGCAGTAGCAAACTCATATATATTAGGAAGGTGCGAAGCCCCAAGATCTATGCCTGTATACAATGCAAACACTCCGCCGCAGACAACAAGCGCTCCGCTGACCGCGGCTTTGCCGAAGTATGCCGCCGCTCCGCAGACAAGACCGCATATAGCATATACTGCCACAGTCTCCGAAAACCCTCCGCCGAGACCTATCGGAATCCCGACACACACGCCGCACACCGCTGCCGCCGCATAGCCTCCGCCGCTGTTTGCTGCAAGAGCAACAAGGATACACGCCATGAAGTTGGCTATATTAAACGCATCAATAATCGTCAGGAATTTTGTTCCGATAAGGACGATTTCCGCCAATATACACAGGCTTATTTTTTCATCAAGAACAAATGGACGGTTAAGTGTCTTTTTGCAGAGTAAAAACTCTCCGACGCGGTCAAAGACAACAATGCCTGCAATCATAATCATTACATCACACAGCACAAGCACGAACTCTGCACCGCCGAAGCCTGTCCACAAAAGTACTGCCGTCTCACACAGAAACAAAACCGTACCTGCCGCTGCAGAAATAAAATACAGCGATATATCCGCGTTGTATTCCATAACAAACAGCACAAGCTGAAATATGATACATGCAGGAATATACCGCACCGCCATATTAAAATCAAACATCAATATGTAACCGGCAGATACGAAAATGAGGTTGATTATACTCTTAATCGAGAACTTTCGGTCAAGAGTCAAAAAAGAAAGTCCCAAAGGCGCCATTCCGTAAATCGGAACAGCTCTTGCAAAAAGAAGCCCGAACATTCGCACAAGCACATCTACAGGCTTTATGTCAAACCCTCGCTTCTTTTTCTTTGGGACATCAAGTGAGACCTCGATAGGCATGAGCTCCGTGTTTTTCATAAAAATAATACCTCCAAATACTGATTAACAAAAACGTTAAAAACTTTATTACAGAAGTATTATAATCATACGGAATAAAAAAATTTGTCATAACCTGAAGCAATCCATAAAAATATAAAAATAATTGAAGTTATTTTTCATCGTCCACCATACGGCGCAGAAGAATCATAGCAATACCGCCGGCAAGCACAACCCAAATCAAATATGACTTAATCTGACTCTGAGTAGCCGCGTCAACAATCGGCAGAAAACTTGCGGCTATCACAATAAGAACCATAACAAACCAAACCGCCGCAATGATGTAATACGTCTTTCTCTTCATAAAATCACCTCTTTTATATCAGAATATATCACATTTGTACAATTTTGTAAATACCGAATTTAATAAAACTGACATATAATCCTTTTCAGAAAAATAGAAAAAATGTATTGACATGTAAAGAAATATATGCTATAATGCTAATGTTGTATTTAGGGGTATAGCTCAGTTGGTAGAGCAGCGGTCTCCAAAACCGCGTGCCGTGAGTTCAAGTCTTACTACCCCTGCCATGTCGTCGCAGTACGCGACAATTTTACGAAGCCCTTGCGAAAGCAATGGCTTCTTTTTTATGTCGCAACTGCTCCTCATAAACACAGCCTGATACAAAACCGTATCAGGCTGTGTGTCTTATATGTTCATCACGCCACTCCCTGCCATATCAGAAGTTCCAAAAGGGCTGAAATAATTTTATTGTTTATAATGAGCGTGTGTATATGTCCGCACTCGTCATCACGATCAACTTCTAATGCTTGCAGGGCAACCAGTTTGTGCTTGTTATCCGGTTGAATTTTCAAAATGTATTCTTTCCGATTAATTTTTATAGTTACGTTGAAACTTGCTTCCAAAGGATTCTGATGCGCCTTCTGGATAAGCTGACTTCGAAAACGCTCATACTTATCTGCTTTGAGTTGCCTGACTATCATAAAAAAACAATCCTTTCGATAATTTTATCCGCAACCTCTTGAAAAACTTCAGCACAAATGATATAATATTTTTGTGTTTCTGTCTTTTAGGCAGTTGCGCGGTGCGGGAAGTGGCTAAAACTTTAGCGAGTGAGAGCTGCTTCCTTTTTATTTTTGACCTAAAAGTAATCGTAATCCCCTTCTGAATGCTTCAACCCGTGTGATACTATGTTTTTTACAGTAATCTAAAAGTGCTTTATGCGTTTCTTCATCATATCTAACTTTAATATCATACTTCTTGGGATTGTCTACTTTTGGTCTGCCTGTGCGTGGGCTCACATTATCACCCCACTTTTTGAACTCCACAAAATCATTATACTAAATGAACGCCAATAAGTCAAGGCTTTTTTAAAAAATTTTTCAATTTACTATAAAGGTATAATCTTAGGACATCTTGTAATTAAGCCACTTCCCATTCATAAACCGTATCGTAAATATGACTGCTCTGACAATCCAGTCGGCGAACATTCCAACCCACACTGCCATAAGTCCGAAATGAAACATCCTTACGAGGAAAATGCCAAGCGCCACGCGGCAGCCCCACATGACACTGACAGAAGCTATCATCGAAAATTTCACGTCACCTGCTGCCCGAAGTCCGTATGGAAGTCCAAATGCACCTACCCACACTAACGGTTTTACAACTGTCATTGCAACAACCAACTCAAAACACATTTGCGCTGCCTCAATCTCCATACCGGCAAGCCATGTCACGGGCTTTGTGATTGCAAGCACAAAAAGACATGATATCAGTGTTCCGATTCCTGCAATGCCCATCAGTTTTACTATATAATACTTTGCCTCCTCTTTCCTGCTTGCGCCGATACACTGACCAACCACAGTCATAAGCCCTATTCCCACACTATTCCCAAAAATGCCGTTCACGTTTTCGAAAATGTTTGTCATTGCCTGTGCCGACATTGCTGTTGTACCCAGTGTTGAAACTGTGGACTGAACAGCAAGCTTTCCAAACTGGAACATTCCGTTTTCGATTCCCGAAGGAACGCCTATCGCCATTATTGTTAATATAAGCGGTATATCAGGGCGAATTTTTAAATAGTCTCTTACTACAATTGTCTGTCTTGGCTTTCTTAGGCAGTAAAAAATCACGACTGTACAAAAAATTCTTGACAAAAGCGTTGCAAAAGCAGCCCCTGCTACGCCCCATTTAAAGCCATAGATAAACAGTGCGTTTGCCGTAACATTTATGACATTTGAAACAATGGATACTTTTGTTGGGAATTTTGAGTTACCCGATGCTCTGTAAAACGCAGCACCCGCACTGAACAATGCTAAAAATGGATAGGAAATAACCGTTATCATAAAATAAACCAATGAGTTTTCCATGACGGAGTTTTTAACCGTTCCGAATAACAGCCGTAAGAGTCGCTCTCCGCCTAAAATGCAAAGCACTGCTATTGAAAGCGAAATTACAAATACTGTAAGCAGAACCTGCCCTGCCGCTCTGTTACTTTCTTTTCTGTTTCCGCTTCCGATATACTGTGAACAGATGATTGTTGCACCGGCTGCCATTGCCGAAAATATCTGTATGACAAGGTTATTTATCGAATCCACAAGAGACACCGCCGATATTGCCTCGCTTCCAACAGTCGAAACCATCATCGTATCCACCATTCCCATAAGGGAGTTTAAAAACTGCTCTATGATTATTGGCAAAATCAGCCAAAGCAGTGTCTTGTTATCAAATAAAATGTTTTTCCAATCTATTTGCTTTTTTTCATATAGTTTCATTTTCAGTCATCTCCAAAAGCTCAACTATTCTCATAGAATTATCTGTGATAGTTATTTTAAAAGCTTAAGAAACTTTTTTGCCAACTTGCAGAACGTCTCCATCTTTTAATACAAGCTGAAGCTCCGTTTCTGTTATTTTATCGCCATTAATTTTCACACCGCTTTGTTTTACTAACCTAATAAATTCATTTTTACTCTTTACAAATCCTATCTCTCTCAGATTAGGTATTAAATCAATAAGCTTAATATTATTAACTTTCATTGTAGGAATATCTTTGGGTATTGCCTTTTTACTGTATGCCTCATTATAGTATTTAATGGCATCATCCACTGCATATTATTTTCATTTGCTCTTCTGCTGTTAACATTTAAAAACACCTCTTAAACTAGAATTTAATTGATAATGATTTATAGAGATTTTTTAGACGAGCCAAAATCACACAAAAAAACTCGCCTTTTAAATAAAAGGACAAGTTCTACCCGTGGTACCACCTTTATTCATGAAAAATTCACATTTTTCACCTTATAAGGTACTTGTCAACAATGACGCATACCTTTGTGCACGATAACGGGGCACTCTCCATCGTAGCCTACTAACAATTTCGGTACGCAGCTCCGAGATGTATTCATAATTACTATCCCTATGTCTTGCACCACCCGACACCTCTCTGCTCGGAATCATAAAAACTACTATTTCTCTTCATTGCCTTTTTATTTAATTTTTAAGATTACTATAACAGGTTATATTATCTTTGTCAAAAGTTTTTTTCTTTTTGTTAGATTTTACTCCTTTACTATACAGATGTACAATATTTGGCTTTATTATATAATATTTATCTTAATTTTCCAATGATAATAATAGCTAAACACAATTTTTCATGTTAATATAATGATATTTTTGCATATTATAATTATGATATGTTTTTAAATTATTAGAAAAATTATAAATAACGATTCTAATAATTTTGATTTTATTAGAAATTTATTAGAAAAACTAAAGTTTATTTAGAAATTTTTAAAGTTTTATTAGAATTATTATGCAAATTATTAGAAAATTCTATTGACATTTTCTAATAAAAGTCTTATAACTAAATCAAGTGTCATCTCGCCTTTTAGATTTCAGCAAAGGCAAAAATCAAAGATATATTACAAAGCATTAATCTGATAAAATATTTTTAAACGAAAGGATAACTATATGCGTAAAGCTTTTTTGAGAACACAAATGCTCTTAGGCGCTGATGGACTAGAAAGATTATTGGGAGCACAGGTTGCGGTGTTCGGTATCGGCGGTGTTGGCGGATACGTCGTTGAGGCGCTTGTCAGAAGCGGTGTGGGTGAGATAGATATATTTGATAACGACACGGTTTCTGTCACTAATCTCAACAGACAGATTATAGCAACATCTGACACGATAGGACGATATAAGGTTGACGTAATGAAGGAACGGGCATTGTCGATAAACCCCGATGTCAAAATTAATTCGCATAACTGTTTTTATATGCCTGATAATGCCGACGAGTATGATTTTTCAGTATATTCATATATCGTTGACGCGATTGACACAGTGACAGGCAAAATAGAAATTATCATGCGTGCAAGTGCGGCAGGCGTGCCGGTAATAAGCTGTATGGGCGCAGGAAATAAACTGGATGCGTCACAGTTTGAGGTAGCGGATATTTATGCGACTTCCATGTGTCCGCTTGCAAGAACCATGCGCAGAGAACTCAAAAAACGCGGAATCAAAAAGTTAAAGGTTGTATATTCAAAAGAAAAACCTTTGCATCCAATCAATGATGAACAGTCACCGCATGATACGTCCGCACGGAGCATACCGGGAAGCACTGCATTTGTACCTGCTGCTGCAGGAATGATTGCGGCAGGTGAGGTTATAAGAGACTTATCCGTAACGGGAACGGTTCAATAAGTCAGCCTAACGTTAAGCGCAGATCCATTAACTTGACATACGGCTTTTGACTGTGGTATAATTCCGTTTGGCAGTTTTGAACCGATAAGTTTTAAAAGGAGATGTAAATATGGGATTTAATTATATAAAAAAGATGCCGTCAGCCGATCATCTGATTGAGATTATGCCTGTACCTGCCGACTGTGCCAAAAGGCGCATTAACAGAATTAATGATATTAAGGACGTGCTGTCGGGCAAAGATGACAGGATTTTACTTATTATCGGACCGTGTTCTGCAGACAATGAGGACTCTGTATGTGATTATATTTCAAAGCTTGCCATTGTGCAGGAGAAGGTTAATGATAAAATTCTTATTATTCCGAGAGTATATACCAATAAGCCGAGAACAACAGGCGACGGCTATAAGGGAATGATGCACCAGCCGAACCCGAATGATGCGCCGAGCGCCTTCAACGGTATAATGGCAATCAGAAAAATGCACATTCGTGTAATGCAGGAGACAGGATTTGTGTCTGCTGACGAGATGCTGTATCCAAGCAATCACCCGTATCTTGAGGATATTTTGGGATATGTTGCGATAGGTGCGCGTTCGGTTGAGAATCAACAGCATAGGCTTGTTGCGAGCGGCGTTGATATGCCTGTCGGTATGAAGAACGGTACCGGCGGC
>CAOKIL010000076.1 GCA_948468535.1 uncultured Eubacteriales bacterium | reverse complement strand
TGCTTACCAATACCTTCTTCACACAATCTGATGTGACAAGCTCTTCGTCATAACATCCGCAGATATTTTCAGGAATTGAAGGACAGCAATCATCGCAGCAGCATTTTGAATCAACCAGTCTTGCACTGAGCGCAATAGGATTAACAGCTTCTACTGTTACCTTAGGCAGATTTGTTGTCTTTCTTACTTTTTCTATTTCTCCGCCCGGCTCGAACGTCGACTTAAAGCTCTTTGTGTTGCCCTCGCTACCAAAGAGTATTACTCTCTTGTCAAACGTGGTAAGTCCGTGGATTTCAGTCGGGTTTGACAAACCGCAGAATACTTCGAGTGTAACATCTATAAAGAACTTAATATCAACCGAATAGTATCCTGAACTGTAGAGAACAGGCTCAATATCGGTATAAACCCAAATTATATCTGCATCTTTAAGTTTAACGTTTATTGCGTTATCAATTATATCCTGATCACATTCTTTAACATATACACGAGAGTCAACGATACAGTTACGCTCTCTGCATGCGTCATATACCTTATCAACGCTTATACATACCGGCGAGTCAAAATCCTCACTGCGGCGTGTGCGGCATTCCTGAGCCTCTTCTTCTCTGTCGGCAACAACACCCGGAACGTCCACAGCGTTTACACCTGCAAGTTCAACTTCCTCCGCTCTGTGGCGGTTTCTTCCGTTTTCACATCTATTGCTCATATTTATTCCTCCTTAATGTTTGCTTATGGATTAGAGTATCAGACCTTAAAATTCTGTCTAACTCTTAAACTCAATATATACTATGGCGGTATCCGACAAAATGTGATTGGAATTATTTTATTTTTTGCCGAAAATTTTCAATTTATATATTGCATATTCCTGATTTTGTGATATAATTAACACAGTAAGCGACGTTTTTCGGGCTTAACGCCAAAATCGACGCCTAAAATGAAAGGAGCAAACATATGAAGTATTCAAGTGAAGTAGAATCAATGTGTCCTTTGGCTAAGGGCGCATATCACGGTCCTGCACCTATCCCGCAGGAGGGAAAATGGACACAGGCAAAAGAAGTTAAGGACATTTCAGGCTTGACGCACGGTATCGGCTGGTGTGCACCGCAGCAGGGTACCTGTAAGCTTACTCTTAATGTTAAAGAGGGCGTTATACAGGAAGCGCTTGTTGAAACCGTTGGCTGCAGCGGTATGACACACTCTGCTGCTATGGCATCTGAAATTCTCGTTGGTAAAACAATTCTTGAGGCTCTCAACACAGACCTTGTTTGTGACGCTATCAATACAGCTATGAGAGAGTTGTTCCTCCAGATTGTTTACGGACGTACCCAGACAGCTTTCTCAGAAGACGGTCTGCCTATAGGTGCAGGTCTTGAGGATCTCGGAAAGGGTCTAAGAAGCCAGGTTGGTACTACATATGCGACTCTCGCAAAGGGTCCGAGATATCTCGAACTCGCAGAGGGATATATTACAAAGTGTGCCGTTGACGAAAACGACACAATTATCGGTTACAAGTTTGTTCATCTCGGCAGAATGATGGAAATGATTGCAAAGGGTATGGACGCAAACGAGGCACTGGAAAAGGCAAGCGGTCAGTACGGCAGGGTTGATGACGCTGTTAAGCTCATTGACCCGCGCCACGAATAAGATAGATAGGAGGAATTAAACATGGCTTTATTTGAAAGTTACGAGAGAAGAATTGATCAAATCAATGCCGAGCTTAAAAAGCACGGAATTTCTTCTATTGAAGAAGCAAAACAGATTTGTGACGAAAAGGGCGTTGACGCTTATCAGATAGTTAAAGACATCCAGCCCATTTGTTTTGAAAACGCAGCTTGGGCATACGTTGTAGGCGCAGCTATCGCTATTAAGGACGGTGTTACAAACGCCGCTGACGCTGCTGAAAAGATTGGTCTGGGTCTTCAGTCATTCTGTATCCCCGGCAGTGTTGCCGATGACAGAAAGGTTGGTCTCGGTCACGGTAACCTCGGCGCAAGACTTTTGAGAGAAGAGACAAAGTGTTTCGCATTCCTTGCAGGACATGAGTCATTTGCAGCAGCAGAAGGCGCTATCGGTCTTGCAAAGAGCGCAAACAAAGCAAGAAAAGAAGACCTCAGAGTTATCCTTAACGGTCTCGGTAAGGACGCAGCTCAGATTATTTCAAGAATAAACGGCTTTACATATGTTCAAACTCAGTTTGACTACTATACAGGTGAGGTTAAAGTTGTTAAAGAAACAGCTTACTCAAACGGCGAACGTGCAAAGGTTCGCTGCTACGGTGCTGACGATGTTCGCGAAGGCGTTGCAATCATGCACCTTGAAGGCGTTGACGTATCTATCACAGGTAACTCAACAAACCCGACAAGATTCCAGCACCCGGTTGCAGGTACATATAAGAAGGAATGTATCGAACAGGGCAAGAAATACTTCTCTGTTGCAAGCGGCGGCGGTACAGGCAGAACGCTTCACCCCGATAACATGGCAGCAGGTCCTGCATCGTACGGCATGACAGATACAATGGGAAGAATGCACAGCGACGCACAGTTTGCAGGTTCTTCTTCTGTTCCGGCTCACGTTGAGATGATGGGACTTATCGGCGCAGGTAACAACCCAATGGTTGGTATGACCGTTGCTGTTGCCGTAGCGATTGAAGAAGCAATGAAAGGCTAAAACCTATCACAGACTTTTGAGACGCTTCGATTAAATCGAAGCGTCTTTTGTAATTTATTCATATAATTTTAAAATAATATGTCTTGCAGCTTTTATAAACTCATGTTACAATATAAACATATAACCTAAATTATAAGGAATGATAAAAGAATGAAAAAGTTTCTTATCACATTGCTTACAATAATTATATCAGCGGCTATAATATTATACGGCTTCACGCCTATATCGCTCGGCGATATTATTCGCTCACTGCCTCTTCCTACATTGGCATCCACAGGCACACCGGCAAGCGAGTTTATAGAAAACAGAACTGTGATTAACAACTTTTCCTATAATGCAAATTCAAATGATTCTGCTGCAGATAATAATGAATCCTCAGCGGACATAACGCATAACTTCGGACCTATAACTGAAGAAATTACGTCTATATCTGTTGAGTCGGGCGAAGAACTGATGTCTAAGTTTATTGATGCAATGAACGGTCGGGCACAGTCTGTTACGGTTAAAGTCCCCAGAGGCGATGAAGAGTTCTATATGAACGAACTCAAAGAGCAAATTCCCCGCTTCTCGGATATAAGTCAAATGCAAACTAAATGGATAACATACAGCGGTTCGTGCAATGTAGATATAACGTATAATGATTCTGTCATAATTATGGCATATCTTGAGGGCAAAATACCGGCTCTGAGTTCGGATAATCAGCAAGTCCTGGATGAAGCATTGAGAATACATGATAAGCTTATCACAAAAAACATGAGTGACTATGATAAAGTCAAAGCCTTTCACGATTATATAATCGGCTTTAACACCTACCGCAACACAGGAGAACGAAGCCACAGCGTTATAGGCGCGCTGATTGACGGTCAGTCTGTTTGTGAAGGTTACACAGAAGCATTTGACCTGCTATGCTATCTAAGCGGAATTGAGTGCATAGAAGTTGACGGAACAGGCGAAACTGCCTCTGTTTCGGGCCCGCACGCATGGAACAAAGTCAAGGTTGACGGCGTATGGTATAATGTTGATGTGACATGGGATGACCCTGTAAGCAGCTCGCCTGTGCTTAGGTATGATTATTTTCTGATTAGCGATGAAAAAATGGCACAAGACCATCAATGGTACTTATACCCGCACATACCGAGTGCAGATTCGAGTTATGATAATTAATATATCAGATATAGATATAATATAAAAAATAAATTTAAGGGAGTAATTATGGAACGCGAAAAATTTTCATCTCGGCTTGGTTTTCTGCTGATCTCAGCAGGCTGCGCCATTGGATTGGGGAATGTATGGAGGTTCCCTTATGTTGCAGGGAAGTACGGCGGCGCTGCTTTTGTACTGCTGTATCTTGTATTTTTATTGATACTGGGACTTCCCATCATGGTTATGGAACTGTCAGTCGGACGTGCAAGTCAGCGGAGTATTGCTACATCATTTGACCGGCTTGAACCAAAAGGCTCAAAATTCCACCTTCACAAATACTCTGCTATTTTCGGCAATTATCTGCTAATGATGTTTTATACCACAATAGCCGGATGGATGCTGATATACTGCATAAAGTTCCTGACAGGCGAGTTCAGAAACGTAAGTTCTGAACAAGTAACAAATATATTCTCAAACATTCAGGTATCACCCATCACTATGACGATAGCAATGGCGGTAATTGTTATAGGCTGCTTTACTATATGCTCAATGGGTCTTAAAAACGGAGTTGAGAAAATCACAAAATTCATGATGCTGTGCCTATTGGGAATAATGATAATTCTCGCCATACATTCTGTAACAATGTCCGGTGCGGCGGAAGGTCTGAAATTTTATCTGTCACCCGACTTCGGCAAGCTGACAGAACACGGATTATTCAATGCAATATTTGACGCCATGGGACAAGCGTTCTTTACTCTGAGTATAGGCATGGGGTCAATTGCTATCTTTGGCAGCTATATTGATAAAAAGCATACCCTAACCGGTGAAGCTGTGCGAATAACCCTGCTTGACACGGGTGTTGCGCTGATTTCGGGACTTATAATCTTCCCTGCTTGCTTCACATTCGGAGTACAGCCCGACAGCGGACCGAACTTGATATTTGTTACGCTTCCCAACGTATTTTCATCAATGCCCGGCGGACAAATATGGGGATTTATGTTCTTTGTGTTCCTGCTATTTGCGGCATTGTCAACCGTAATCGCAGTGTTTGAGAATATAATTTCATACTGGATTGACTTAAAGGGCTGGAGCCGCCGAAAGACTGTTGTAATAAACTGTATTATAATACTGCTGTTTTCTATGCCGTGTATTCTTGGATTTAATGTACTGAGCGGTATACAACCGCTTGGCAGCGGCAGTAACATAATGGATTTGGAAGACTTTATTATCAGCAATAATATCCTTCCTCTTGGCTCATTAATTTATCTGCTGTTCTGCACAAGACGTTACGGCTGGGGCTGGGATAACTTCTTAAACGAAGCAAACGCCGGGAAGGGAATTAACTTCCCAAAAGGCATAAGATTTTATGTTACTTATATCCTGCCGCTTATTGTCTTGTTTATATTTATCCAAGGATATATATCAAAATTCTTTCCAAACCTATTTGGCTAAAAATCAAAACTGCATTCTGTCGCATAACAGAATGCAGTTTTATTATCACTCCAATATTCCTTCACCGAGTTTGCTTAATGCCTTCTTCTCGATTCGCGAAATATACGATCGCGATATCCCAAGCATTTTTGCAATCTCTCTCTGTGTCAGACAATTCCCGTCAATCAGACCATAGCGCAGTATAATTATTTTCTGTTCTCTCGGCGTCAGCTTATCACGTATATTTTCATACAGACGTTTTGTGCTGTCAACGCTCTGTATGGCGTCAAATATTTCCTCATCGCCGCTGCTTATCACATCCATAAGCATAATTACATTTCCTTCTCTGTCAGTTCCTATAGCATCGTTGAGTGAAACATCATTCTGTGTTTTCTTTTTTCCTCTAATCATCATAAGTATCTCGTTTTCCACGCACCGTGCGACATATGTAGCAAGTTTGGTGCCTTTATCGGCGTTATAGCTGTTTATACCTTTTATCAATCCTATTGTTCCTATCGAAAGCAAATCTTCACTGTCATTTGTTGACGAAACCGCTGTGGAATACTTCTTAGCAATGTGCGCCACAAGCCTCAAATTATGCTCGATTAACTTGTTTTTTGCATCTTCGTCACCTTCTGCCATACGCTTCAGGCATTCAGCTTCCTCCTCATGACTTAGCGGCTTCGGAAATGCGTTATGATTCGCAATATACGATACCAGAAGAATTAAAGAATTGATTACAGAATTCAAAAAAGCCAGCATTTTAACCACCTCAAAATAGAAATTAAAAATCAGCGGATATCAACACCCGCTGATTAAGTATATTCTATATACATACAAAACTTGCAGATAAAAACGGGGAATTTCTAATATTTATTTCCTATAATATTATGCAAATCAATCCGCCGCTGCCTTCGTTTATTATGCGTTCCAATGTCTCACGCAGTTTGTCTCTTGCATCCTCCGGCATCTTTGCGAGTTTGTTATGCAGACCCTCGTTAACCAGTTCATGCAGTGATTTTCCGAATATATTTGACTGCCAAATCTGCTTTGGATCGTTTTCAAATTCACTCATTAAATATTCAACAAGTTCCTCTGATTGACGTTCTGTTCCTACAAGCGGACTAACCTCAGTTTGTATATCAGCCTTTATCATATGTATTGACTTTGCACCGGCTTTAAGTCTGACACCGAATCGGCTTCCCTGCTTAATTATTTCCGGTTCTTCAAGCGTGAGCTCATCAATAGACGGATAAACAATTCCGTATCCCTTTGTATCAACCTCATGCAGCGCAGCGGCAACCTTTTCATACTCCTTCTTCATTTTTGACATTGTTTCGATTTCTGCCAGTAGTCCTTGTCTGTCCTTTATATTCAGACCTGACCGCTCATTGAGCGTATTATAGAACAAGCTCTCAGGCACTGAGACCTCTATTCTCGCTTCTCCATAGCCGGGACTAATAACTGTTATATCTGCATTCTCAATAAATTCACAGTCGCCGCATAATCGCTCAGGCAGCATTTGCACGTCAGAAATCTTTCCTGCAGAATCAATCGCCTTATATATCTTTTCGGATATTTCCTCGCTTTCAGCGCCCGTGAGCCATGCAGGAACGGAAACTGACAACTCTTTAAGAGGAAATTCGTACAATATCTTTTCCATTATATCGTTTATGTCATCTACATTGAGTTCAGAACAATTAGTTGGTATAACTGTTGCGTGGTATCTTTCTCCAAGCTCTTTTGCGAGTTTTTTAGTCTGCTTAGATTCCGGATTAACTGAATTCAACAATATTACAAAAGGCTTGTTCAGGGCAAGCAACTCGTTTATAACGCGTTCCTCGGCATCAAGATAATCCTCTCGCGGAATCTCTGTTATGCTTCCGTCTGTGGTAACCACAACTCCAACCGTGGAATGCTCTGAAATAACTTTCCTTGTGCCTATTTCTGCCGCTTGCTCAAACTGCATTGGATTGGCAGACCATGGTGTCATAACCATTCTCGGCATTTCATCTTCAATATGCCCAAGCGCACCCGGAACCACATATCCGACACAGTCAATCATTCTGACCTTCAAATTAGCGTGATTGCCAACTGTTATCTGTGCTGCCTCATTTGGAATAAACTTCGGTTCTGTTGTCATAATCATCTTACCGGCAGCAGACTGCGGAAGTTCATCCATAGCACGTTCACGCTTATAATCATTGCGAATATTCGGCAATACAAGTAAGTCCATAAAACGCTTAATAAAAGTTGATTTTCCCGTCCTGACCGGACCAACAACCCCAATGTAGATATCACCCTGTGTTCTCAGTGCAATATCGTTATACAAATTATCCCTCATTACTTTTTCCTCCTGACCTCTTGATCTTATAGTTCATAAAACTTTGGTATACGCATACATCATTTGTTTAAATAATATGCAAGTCTGTATATTAATATGAATTTATTGATAAAAAAAGTTTCGCAGAATGTAACCAAATATAAAACTGAGCATATTGTAATAATGAGCAAGGTTCAAGGAGGACACCAATGTTTAAGAATAATCGATTTAAAAAGAAACCCCGATGCAGTGCATCACTCGTAGGTCCGATGTTTATAGCTCTTGGTATTGGTGTATTCCTTGCATATATTATCCCAAACTACATACTCATTGCACTGTTCGGCATTGCACTTATAGCCATCGGAATAAAATTTATCTGTAAATAAAAAACTTATAATCTGAAAGGAGATAATACATATGCAAATCGTTGTTGTAAAACCGCCCAAACTTATAAGAGGAATCCTAAAATTGACATTTGGCATAAAAACAAATCAGGATGAGGATTAAAATTTAAGTATTATTTAATATCTATATTTATTTAAAACAAAATGTTCGGGTTTTGTCCGAACATTTTGTTTATAAAGAACATAAACCAAAGACCTACGAATTTATCGTAGGTCAAAAACTATGCTGGCAATGTGCTATGTTT
>CAOKIL010000075.1 GCA_948468535.1 uncultured Eubacteriales bacterium | reverse complement strand
ATGTTGTAAGCAATTTTGACGACAGAGGCAGATATTACATATCAATTGATTACGGAACAGCAAATCCAACGTCAATGGGGCTGTGGTGTTTGAGCGGCGACAAGGCAGTCAGGATGAAAGAGTATTATTTCGACAGCCGCAAGGAGCATTACCAGAAAACAGACGAATAATATTATACAGAACTTGAAAAATTAGCAGGAGAATTGAGAATAGAGGCAGTTGTCGTTGACCCGTCAGCTGCTTCTTTTATTACCTGCATACGCAAACACGGCAAATTCCGTGTGCGTAAGGCGGATAATGATGTCATAGACGGAATAAGGACCGTTGCAACTATGCTGAGTGACGGAAGGTTATTGTTTCATGATAGCTGTGAGGACAGCATAAGGGAATTTGGTATATATGCATGGGATGATAAATCACTGGATAAAGACGCGGTAATAAAAGAAAACGACCATGCAATGGATGATATACGCTATTTTTGCTATACGATAATGAGCGGCAGACACAGAGGTCAGATAAAGAGCAGAAGGGAGCTTGGATTATGATAATCGATGAAGATGTTGTAAGCGGAGGAATCACTCCTGTTATACTTGCAAAGCTGATAGAAAATCACGAAAGTGAAACAAGAGGACGTTATCAGAAGATGTATAATTACTATATGGGTGAACATGAAATAAAGAAGCGAAAAAGACATTTTAAGAATTCTGCAAATAACAAAATTGTAACTAATCACGCAAAGTATATTACTGATATGATACGCAGTTATCTGGTGGGGAATCCGATTAGTTATGCGGTTGATGATGAATACGATATTGAAGCCGTGAAAAACGCTTATCTTGAGCAGGACATAGCAAGTCTTGACAGCGAGATAGTTAAAGACATGAGTATATACGGCAGGGCTTACGAATTAGTATATTCAGATGAGGAAACAAAGCCGTGCAGCGTGAGGCTTGCCCCCGAGAATACCTTTGTATGTTATTCACAGTCGGCAAAGTCAAAGCCTTTATTCGGCGTTTATCGCTACAAAAAATATCATCTTGACGGAACGTGCGCGGGCAGCGTTTGTTATGTATATGACGAATCTTTTAAATATACATATACAGGGTGGCGGGACAGTTATTCAGGCATGACGCTTAGCAAGACTGAGCTGCATTATTTCTTTGGAGTTCCGTTAATTGAGTATAGGAACAATGCAGAGACACAGGGCGATTTTGAACAGTTGATTTCGCTTATAGACGCATATAACAGCTTACAGTCAGACAGAGTTAACGACAAGGAACAGTTTGTAAATGCGCTGTTGTTTTTAAGAAACTGCGATATAACTACCGAACAGGCAAAAGAGATGTTGGAGCAAGGTATTCTTATGGGGGATGATGACGCTGATGCTGAATATTTGTCGAAGGTGCTTGACGAAGCCGATACAAAAGTCTTACGCGATGATTTGAAAGAAGACATACACAGAATGTCGCATGTGCCTGATTTGTCCGATGAGAGCTTTGGCAACAACCTTTCAGGGGTTGCGATAAAGTACAAACTTTTAGGGTTTGAACAGCATATAAAGAATAAGGAAAGATGTCTTGTACGGACGCTTCGCGAGAGATTTAAGCTGTACAATACGTTTCTTACCGTTCTTAACTTTATGAAGGAAGTACCTACTCACAGAGTAGATATTGAGTTTACATATAACTTGCCGTCAAATAATCTTGAAACAGCACAGATGATATCATGTCTTGACGGAAAAGTCACAAATGAGAAATTGATAGGTCAGCTTGACTTTGTGGACGATCCAAAAGAAGAAGCTGAACTTGCAAAACAGGAGCAAGCAGACAAGAAAGCGGAAGAATACCGCCGAAGGATTGATGAAAACAGCGACCTTGCGGCAGGAGGCGGTTATTGATGAATATAAGTATTGAGGGTATATCAGAAGTACAAGGAGCACTTGGAAGTTACGCGTCAGGTCTTGTAGAAAAAGTTGCGCGGGGTGTTGCGAAAGGCGGCAAAATAGTTGAGGGTGAAGCAAAGGCTCTTTGTCCTGTCAGTACAGAAGCAACACGTCCCGGAGGTCCTCACGGTGAACTGAGAGCGTCTATCACATCACAGCCGCACGGACAATCCTGTGACGTGGGAACAAACAAAGAATATGGCATATACGTTGAATTTGGTACATATAAAATGGCGGCGCAGCCGTATCTTGTCCCTGCGCTTATAGGCAAAACGGATGAGGTTATCGAAGCTGTAAAGGAAGCAGTCAAATGAGAACGGCTGAATACTGGCAAAACGCCGCGCTTTTGCGTGAAATCGCCGTACAGGAAGGCGCAGTGCTGACCGCAAAGGATATACTCAGGCTTTATGATGAGGCTCTTGACGATATTAACCGAGAGATTAAGATCATAAAAGCAAATTATCAAAAGCGGTACGGACTTGATGAAAACGAAGCGGCATATTTCCTCACACAAGCGCAGCAGGACGAGAACCTCAAAAATCTTATCTATGCGCTTGAACAAGCGCCGAACGAGAGGGCAAGACGCGAGATACTCGAATACATACAGAGTGACGGCTTGTCCGTGAGGGCATATGCGGCGCGTACAGAGCGATACAGAGCGGTGGAAAACGTTATATATTCGCGCATAAAAAAGCTCGCGGCGGCTGAAATAATAAGTTTAGGCGGTATGTTAAGCAGAGCGTATAAAGAAAGTTATTACGGCGTTATGGACGACACGGCAAAGGGGCTTGATGTAGGGATTAATTTTGCGGTGTTAAATGATAATGCCATCAATGAAGCTGTGGCGGCAAAATGGCATGGCAAGCGGTTCAGCGAGAGAGTTTGGAATAATACGGATAGGCTGGCAACAGAAGCGCAGGAGCTTGTTACCAAGGCGCTGATGTCAGGCGAGAGTCTGACAAAGACGTCAAAAAAGTTAGCGGATAGTTTCAGTGTTTCAAAGTACAGGTCAACAACGCTTATACATACCGAAACGGCGCATGTTCACGCAATGGCGGATATGAAAGCATATAAGGATTTGGGCGTTCAAGAATATAAATACCTTGCAACTCTTGATTACAGAACGTGCGAGACATGCCAGAAATGGGATAATAAAGTGATACCGTTAGCAGAGGCGCAGGAGGGCAAAAATTACCCCGTAATGCACCCGCGCTGCCGATGTACCACGACAATAAATATGGATCATACAAACCGCGGAGCAAGAAACCCGCTGACAGGCAAGAATGAATTTGTTGACGGAAGTATGACATATAAGACCTGGCTTGACAGCCTCACGCCTGAGCAAAAGGCGGCAAGAAAATTGGCGATAAAGAAAGACGATAACAGAACGGCGGACAAGCTGCAATATGCAAAATACAAAAATAGATTAGGATGTGAAAATGTACCCGAAACGCTTGATTTATTTTTGGAAACAAAGTATAATAAAACTGATGAATACAACAGCTTAAAAAAGTCCTATGTGAGTATTGGTGAGATTGACAGGAAATCGTGGACGGATAGCTTTAAGGATAAGGCAAAACAGTCATATTATGATTTCAAGAATGAAAATATAGAAATGAGTTCACACGCCATTTCAAGATTTTTATCAAGAAAAGATGGAACAAACGGAGTATCATATACTTTTGATGATATGGTAAAACAGTGTAATATGTCTGTCAATTATATGCAAGCAGATGGGCGCTTGGTTAAGTATTATAATCACGTTGCTGTCGTTTATAACGAAAAGAATGATATAGTGGTGAGCATTGTGAACAGAAAAAATCCAAAGAAAGATTGGAGGAAAATTTAATGATAGAGCAAGCATTTCGAATGATAAATGATTTTTTAAACGATAAATATGACCCATTGGAATTTTCATACGATTTTCCTGATTTTTTAATTGATAAATATGAGATTATAGAAAGAGAGAATAGAGCTGTAAATGATATACTTAATGATGATATGCCTGAGATATGTGCTGAATATGAAATAGGAGCAAACGCAGACGAGTTCAAGCGTAAAGTAAAATCAGAATATGAACGCGCATTAAAAGCCGCCCAATAAGGCGGTTTTGTGATTTATAAAAAACTAAGCGCTTTGCGAAGAAGCAGAGTGCTTTTATTATGTTTAAAAACAGGAGGTGACAATATGAGAAGCAGAGATCCTACAATATAGCAGATAATGAACATGAGCCGCAAGGCTCTTTTTTAATACTTAAAACGAAGAAAGGAATGATAATATGGCGGAAGGAACACTAAATCCGACCCCACAGGGCGGCACAGAGCCAACAACGGCGCCTGAACCGAAGGTGACAAAACCAATACCGCAGGGCAAATCAACAGAGGACGCTGTTAAAGAAGCCGTTGAAGCGGCAAAAGCCGAGTGGGAAAAGGATAATGCGAAAAAACTCGAGGACGCTAAATCAGAGGGAGCGCGTCTTGCAAAGCTGACGGCTGAACAGCGCAGGGCGGAGGAAGATAAACTCGAAAGAAAGGCTATCGAAAAAGAAAAGGCGGAGATTGCGAAGGAAAGACTGACAATGTATGCCGAAACTGAGCTTACAAAGGCGAAGTTGCCTACGGACATAGCAGAACTTATTGCAATAGAAAGCAGAGAAAACACAAAGAAAATAATTGACGCACTGAAAAAGACGGTTGACGAGGGTATACAGGCAGGAGTTACCGAAAGGCTTAAAGGCAAGACGCCGCCGCTCGGAAGCTTTCAGCCGACAGAACCGGGCAGCTTTATGGATGTTATAAGAGAAAATCAGAGATAGGAGTGATAATTTATGAGTTATTTGAAAGATGAACTGACAGGCTTTGTTCCTGTTCCTCAGGCAACAGATATTATTGAAATGGTTACAAGAGGTTCAAGTATTTTGAGATTATCAAAAGTTGAACAAATGACATCAGACAAGAAGAAGTTTAACGTTCTTACAGACGGACCCGGCGCATATTGGGTAGGCGAAGGCGAGAGAATTCAGACAAGCGGTGCAACATGGATTCATCCTGAAATAACAGCGAAGAAGCTTGCCGTTATTATCCCGGTTACAAGAGAGAAGTTAGATGACACTACAATAAGCGTATTTGAGGAATTGAAGCCCGAAATTGCAGAAGCGTTTTACAGAGCGATAGATTCAGCTTGTATATTTGGTGTAAATTCACCGTTTGCAACAAACCTTATGAAGTCTGTTGAGGATAATAATATGGTTGTTGTAGACAACTCGAATATTGATATTGCTATGTCGGACGCTATGGCAATGGTTGAAGAAAACGGATACGACCCATCAGCGTTTATCGGTCGCATAGGCGTTAAGAATATGCTGCGTAAACTGCGTGACGCAAACGGTTCTCCTGCGTATGTAAACGGTACAAACGGCGGCGAACTTTACGGACAGCCGATTGAGTTTGTACGCAATGGTGCATGGAATAACACCAAAGCGGATATTATCACGGGCGAGTTTAAGTACAGCATTGTTGGTATCCGCGCAGGTATTCAGTATGAGATACTCAAAGAGGCTACGCTCCAGGGAACACTTGATACTGACGGTAAGCCGATTTCGCTTGCAGAGCAGGATATGGTAGCGATTAAGGCGACTATGCGTCTCGGCTATCTTGTTATCAAGGATGACGCTTTTGCGGCATTCAAGAACGGAATACCTTCACTTGGAGAGTTAAAAGTGACATCAGAGGCAGGAACAAGCGGCAAGAGTGTTATTTCAGTAACGCCTAACCCTATCGGCGGTCACAAGTTGGTATATAAAACTGCTGCAAGCTCTGCTCCGACTGTTACATACGATCAGGATTTATCATCATGGACTGAAATTCAAAACGGCGGCGAAATAGCGGTAACAAGCGGACATAAGATAACGGTTGCCGAAGTTACAGCAGAGGGCAAGGCGAGAAAGTCAGGCGCTGCCGAAGCGGTAAGCGGTGAATAATATGGCTGATACAAATGCAGAGGTGCTCAGCACGCTAAAAATGTTACTTGGAATAAAGGACAGTGAGCAGGACAGCTTGCTGTCCTTTTTAGTTGACGATGCGAAAAATCTTATATTAGGACATTGTCGGATTGATTTTATTCCGCGTCAGCTTGAGAGTGTTGTCCCTAAGATAGCGGCGGATATGTACCGCGCAAAAGGTTACGGAAGCGCAGAAGCTCCGCAGACTGTAAAATCGGTCACACAGGATAAGCGAACCGTAAGTTTTAGTGAAACCGACACAAGCGCAGATAATTTCTTGAAAGCCTACATTCAGCGGCTGAAACCGTTTGTGCGTAAGAGAGGACGTGTGCCGAGTGACATTCGATAAATACGAGGGTGCATTTGATATATTCGATAATTGTACTATGGATATTGCCGTGCTTGACGATTATGACGATTATGAGAATACATACATCATTACCGTAAAAGACAGCGTAAGCGGCGATTTACAGCCGTACAGCGGTGAACTTGCTAAAAAAGAATACGGATTTGATATAGAGTGTCAATACGCGTTTTATTGTCATAAGAACGATGATATTCAGACGGGCGCTTATCTTACGGAAGGCGGCAAGGCGTATGAGATTGTATATGCTGCCCGGTGGGACATGGGCTGTGCCGCATTCTTGAAGGAGGTCGATTTAAGTGGTAGACGTGAACAGGATAGTCAGGGAGATACTGAAAACTATTGACGGAGTAACCGTTACGTTTTATCACCCCGAAAAGTTTAATAAACTGCCCGTTATCAGCTATTACGAATTAGGTACAGCAACGGGATTGTGCTATGACAATACGGAGCAGGGACAGGCTTCAAACGTATCAATAGATATATGGGCTAAAAGCGGCGCAGAGTGTGCAAGGATTGCGGCAGATGTTGACACAGCTATGCAAAAGGACGGATGGAAGCGAGAATTGTCGCGCGATATGCCCAAAGAAACCGAGGGCAAAACCGAAGTATATCATAAAGCAATGAGATTTTATAAACATATATTTTTTTAATTAGAAAGGATTGATTTTATGAACAAACCAAAATCTACTATCGGTGTGTCGAGGTATACGACATTCCCGATAACAAGTGACGACAGCGAGGGGACAATATACGGTACACCTATTCCTGTTCCGGGTACTGTCAAGATTGCACCTACAGACAAGGGTTCGACAAATGTTTTTGACGCAGATGACGGAGCATATGAGACTGATTCATATATAGAGGATATGGGTCACGAAATTACTAATGCCGACATTCCTCCCGAAGTTGAAAATGTTTGGAGGGGTCTCGGCAGCAACAAATACATGGTTGAAGTCGATAAAGACGCAGCGGGAAAAGCCCCCGATTTTGGCGTTGCGTGGATGCTTCGCAAACATGACGGACATTTCAGACTTGCAAGATACTACAAGGGTAAATTTGGATTTGCTTCGAATGTAGGCGGCGAAACCAAGCCGAGTAACGGAGCGCCCAATCATCAGACGGCAGTAGCTACATTTAAAGCCGTATATCGCGACAGTGATGACAAGGCATATGCTTTTATTGATACTGCGGTGTTGCCCGAAGGCGTTACCGAATCCGAAGCAATAGAAAAATGGTTTACGGACCCGAACTGGTATCCGACAGACGCAACAGCAACGCCGACCGTGCAGGAAGGAGAATAATACTATGTCAAAACCAACACAGAATACTGTAACTATTAAAATTAATGGCAAGGATATTCAGTCGCAGCCGTTTGATTTTGAGGCTTACCGCTTAATAAACAATTTTCACTGTCAGGGGCTTGCGGGAGCCGTGACGCTCTGTTATGACGCGCTTATCCGTATGTTCAGAGACACTGCGGCGACAAAAGAATATATAGAAACATTGTCAATCGCGGACAGAGCGGTACTTTGCGATAAAGTTTTTAGCATATACGCAAATAACGTAAGCGAGATTAACGAGAAGTTAAAAAACGAGTAATGTCGGGCGGTGGCAGTAACCTTGACCTTAGTGACTTATATAAAACAATGTATGAGGTCAAGGGAATACTGCCCGACGTTTTGGCGGCTCAAAACCCTGTATTGCTGTTTAATATGATAAATTCAATAGCGGACGAACAGAGAGCAGAAGCGGAGGAAGATTTACCGCCGAGCCTCGGCTGGATGGCAGGGTTGTAGCTAAAGATTTTGTGCAGTCGTTGGACTGCACATAACAAAACGCACCCCTGGAGTTTGTGGGTGGTTTTTGTTATGTAACTCCTATGAGCATGTGGCCTCTCTATGCCTT
>CAOKIL010000074.1 GCA_948468535.1 uncultured Eubacteriales bacterium | reverse complement strand
CGGAAGAATTTGTTATAACAAAAAGAAATGAGTGGATGGCTGACAAGTCTGATGTGGTGGTTTCGCATGTTGATTTTCCTGCCTGCGATGCCGCACAAATGCTAGAATATGCAAAACAAAAATTAAAGAAGATTATTAAAATATAGATGAAAGGAGAAATGCAAAATGCTGATAAAAGTTGATTCACACGGAATAATAACACTGCCGCTGTCAGCACTTAACAAAATGAATGAATTAAAAGAGAACTATGTTAAATTTGACTTTGATAATATGGATGACGGAGAGGAACATGCTGTCATGAAACCGGCTGCTTTAAGATGCGAAATGTGCGGATATGAATTCGGCGTACATAAGGTTCTAAACCTGCATCTATGCAAAGTATGTGACATAAAGTTAAAACATTATTATGATAAACAGCCGAGTAAATCTGTTTATTACTATGATGAATAATTTTGGTTCAAAGGGGATTATATCCCCTTTGAACCACCAATTTGGGTTTTCAGCGAAGGACTTTGCTTAATTCCAATATAATACAGCGTACTGTTTGCGTCCGTCAGAGCTGAAACGAACTCCGTTATCAAGTCCAAGCGCCGCACTGCCGCCGCCGTCAAGAGCCAGACCGCCTACACAGCCGAGGTCTGATAACACCTGACCCGCACGGCTCAGCGTAGTTGATGAGCTCACGCAAAGCACAATTTTATTAATATTCGGATTATAGCCAAGATAAGTTCGGTTGGTGTACCTGTCGATATCAAAGCTTCCGACAAATCCTTCCGCCGCGGACATTACCTGAGGCAGTACTCCGCAGCCGCTTACGGCAAACATTACATTCGGCTCGCTTGATATGTCATATACCTGCTTGACTTCTACAGAACCGTCATAATGTACGATAAGAGTTGTAACCGGCAGTCCGTGGGTCGCGCAGTTTGATATTATGTTTCCGTCACTGACTATATGACCGACAGAGTATGTATTTCCTGAAGCTTCCCAGCCAAAGAATGATGAGTTACTGTAATTCACCTTTCCGCAGTATTCGGCAGATTTGTTGACTATTGCTTCAGCCTTGAGGTTTAGCGGGTCAATATACACCACATGGACACCGCCGGTATAGCTGTACTGATATGCCTCCGGTGTGTGGCTGATAATATTCACACTGCCGCCGTATCCAAAGTCGGTTTCTAACCACAGAGTTTTCATAAGCGAGGCAATCGGTACATACAGGGTACCGTTATAGTTAATGAGGTTTGTATCCCAGTAGTCGGTAAATGTGTTGTTTACAATCGCGATATTACTGCCGAGAGCAATACGAACTGAGTATTCGCCTTTGATTATATATGCTGTGTAAAGCGACGGATCATAGTAAACACTGCACTGCATAAAGTTCGGCAGAGAAGGCAAAGCTGCCATAAGGGTATCATTAGCATAAATCATTGGCGAGTCAAGATACTTTTCATATCCGTTAACATACAGCAAACTTGTGCCTTCAATTATATTTGCATTGATACCGCTCGGTGTGTCGTATGACACGTTTCCTGTCTCAGTGTTTGAAAAAGCAGAAACATCAATCTGAAAGTCATAGTCATATTCGGATTCAATCGCATAACCGCCGATTTGTGTAAATGTGATACATGCCGCAGCGGTTAACACAGCTAACTTTTTATACAAGTTTTTCATTTTTATCACTTTGCAGCATCACTCCTTTTTTATCGTATGTTCTGTAAATTCTATATAATTATACCACGAAATTTAAAATAATACAAGAGATACTAAATCATATAATTGTGTTAATATTTAACATATATGGATTAGAATGTTGATAAAGTTAAATTCAGCAAAGGCTTTGCCTTTGAAATCAATGCCGAACCCATATTCCGCCATGCCAAGCCTGCACTACTAAGGCTAATTATTGACTTCTCACATTTGAGTACAACAGTCAGTTTGAGCATGCCATATCAAAGATATGGGTCACACGCGGCGGCAAAGTTGCCAAAGCCTTTGCTGAAATATGTGCAAGTGCCAAATTTAATATGTATTATTTAATCATATAATCGGGAACAAAGTTCAGCAGTGCGTTTAGGTTTGAGATTAGCTCGTCCTCCGAAAGCGGAATTTCATCTGCCAGCCATTTTGTCACTACGCTCATGCACGCACCGGCATAAAAGCCGGCAAGGAACTCAGGTTTAATAGGCAGTTCTTCATAATTAGGAACGCTTTTTCTGATACGGTTGCACACTTTTTCCTCAAGTTGTTCCTGTGTGCGGTCAACAATAGAAAACTCTTTGTTCTTTTTAAGTATAGATGCGTAAATCTGTTTGTTATCGCATATATATCTGACAATATCATCGGCAATTTCCGTGAAATTTGAGTTTTGGCTATTTTCACTGTCAACGCCTTCATCAATCTTTTTGAGTGGAAGATGCTGGTTCATAGAAAAGTTTAAAAGCTCATATTTATCGCTGAAGTGTGAGTAAAATGTGGCGCGGTGAACCATCGCCGCATCGCATATGTCGCAGACTGAAATCTTATCAAACGGATTCTTTTTAATCAATTCAAACAAAGCGTTAGACAGTAGCATTTTTGTTCGGCGTACCCTCAAATCTTCTCGTTTATTTGGATTAGTTTGCATTTTTTTCACCTCAATGTAAAGTTTTGCTTAGATTATAAGCTATAAAACGACATATGTCAAGTAAATATATTTTGTATATTTAAAAAACTTTTGTATGAATTAAACAAAAATACAGTTTAGCGACAAAATCTTTGTTTTGTCTATTGAATTAAGTTGGTTAAGTGAGTATACTAACTATTATAAAATAGGCTTTAGATAACACGGAGGTGCAATGTGCAAAAGTCAGACGAAAACTTTATGGAAAAAATAGCGTTGTTTATCGTTGATAAGCGAAAAGCGTTTTATTTAATATTTGCAATAGCCTTTATATTCTGTGCAATATCAATTCCTAAGGTAAAAGTTATAAACGATATAGCTTCGTACCTTCCGGAATCTACCGAGACAAAACAAGGTCTGGATTTAATGGACAGAGAATTCGTGACATGCGACACATTCTCGCTTATGATAACAAACATATCGTATGACTTGGCAGAAAAGATGCCGGACAGGATTAAAGAGGTCGAAGGTATAAAGGATGTTGAATTTGACGATTCAGAAGATCACTTTAACAAATCATCAGCATTGTTCACAGTAACGCTTAATGCAGGGCTGGACAATGAAGAAGAAATTAGAATCGAAAATGAGGTAAAAGAGCGGTTCTCGGATTATGACTGCTATACATATTCAAGCTCGATAGATAATTCATCAAATACGCTGAAAACTGAAATGAGTCAGATAGTGGTACTGGTTGCAATAGTAATTATAGCAATACTGCTGTTTACATCCAAATCATTTATGGATGTGCTTATATTTCTTATTGTATTCATTGTGGCCGGAGTGCTCAATATGGGTTCAAACTACCTGCTAGGAGAAATATCGTTTATTTCAAACTCGGTGGCGATAGTGCTTCAGCTTGCACTTGCCATAGACTATGCAATAATCATGTCGCATAGGTTTGCCGAGGAAAAGGAGCGGCTTAATGCACACGATGCAATAGTGGAGGCACTGTCTAAGGCGATTATAGAGATAAGTTCCAGCAGTCTTACAACCATATCCGGTCTTGCGGCGCTGATGACAATGCAGCTTGGAATCGGAATGGATTTGGGTCTTGTACTCTGTAAGGGAATATTATGCAGTTTGATTACAGTATTTTTGCTTATGCCGGGTCTCCTGCTTATGTTTTCAAAGTTCATTGACAGGACGGTACATAAGAATCTGGTGCCTGACATATCTTTCTGGGGTAAAATGGTAATCAAGACAAAAAATGTGGTTCCGATTATATTTGCAGTAATCATTATTGCAGGAATTGTGTTATCATCTCTGTGCGAGTACGCGTTTGATCAAAAGACGGTTACGGCTCCCAGACTCAGTGATGATATGATTGCCGAGAATAAAATAAAAGATACTTTTGAGGTAACAGAGCAACTTGCTGTTATCGTCCCAAAGGGCGAATATGATAAAGAGAAGAAAATACTCCAGGATGTAATCGAATTCGACGGGATTGCATCAGCACTCGGTTTGGCAAATGTTGAGGTAAACGACGAGTTCTGTCTGACGGATAAGGTGACACCGAGACAGTTTGCAGAACTTATGGACCTTGATATTTCAACGACAAGAACGTTGTTTCAGGCATACGGTGCATCGGTATCTCAGTACAGTGCAATATTTCAGGAGGCTGACAGCTATACTGTGCCGATAATTGATATACTGATGTTTGTCCATGAGCAGATGGATTTCGGCGTTATTGACTTGGGCGATGAAATGAATGACGAGGTTAACGACTTGTACGATCAGGTGATGGATGCGAGGTCTCAGCTTGAAGGTGAAGAATATTCGAGACTGGTATTTACATACCATGGCGGAAACGAGAGCCCGGAGGTTGTTGAATTGCATGACATGGTTAGGGATAAGGCAAAGAATTACTATGACAGCCCGATGCTTGTCAGTAATGCGATTTCAGCAATGGATTTGGGCAATACGTTCAGCACGGATAATATGAAGATTTCAGTTTTGACGTTGCTTGCCGTATTGCTGATACTGGTGTTTACATTTAAGTCATCAAGCGTGCCGGTGCTGCTTGTGCTGACTATCCAGGGAAGTATATGGATAAACTTCTCGTTTCCGTATTTAATGAATGAGCCGTTATACTTTTTGGGTTACTTAGTCGTCAGCTCAATTCAGATGGGAGCAACGATAGATTACGCTATCGTGTTTACCAATCGTTATCTTGAGCTGAAGCCGACTCTTGGCAGAAAAAAGGCGGCGATTGAGTCGCTTAATGCAGCGTTCCCGACTATATTGACGTCAGGACTTATAATGATGATTGCAGGATTTTTGATTGGAATTATCTCAACAAATCCGGTAATAAATTCGCTCGGTACATGTCTCGGCAGAGGAACGCTCATTTCAATCGTACTTGTTATGACAGTTCTGCCACAGATATTGATTATCTTTGATAAGCTTGTTGAGAAGGGCGCGTTTACAATAAAGACGCGCGAAAAGAGTGACAGTACGGGCCTTGTATATGTTGACGGACGCGTTAAGGGTTATGTCTGCGGATATGTCAACGGAACAATACACGGAGTAATAAAAGGCGACGTCAAGGCAGTGGTTGAAAACATGACTGATAAGCCGGATGAAGTTGCAGAGAAAGTCCGGACATCAAAAACTGCGGAGGTGAATTCATGATATTAAAGAATAAGACATTAAGCCGCTTGATGTCAGCAGTGATTGCCTTTGTGCTGATACTTGCAGGAATGCCACCGCTTGTCGGTGCAGAGGGCGAGGCGTCGGTTATAATAGTATCAACGCCCGGAGACTTTGCGGCGCTGTGCAAAAATTGCGTGTATGACAGTTATTCAAGAGGTATGCAGGTTACGCTTGCAAATGACATAGACATGACAGGCGTCGAGTTTGAACCGATGAAGATATTTTGCGGCACGTTTGAGGGCGGAGGTCATTATATTAATAATTTAAAACTCAGCTTTGACGGTTCGTCAAAGGGTATGTGTTTTGAACTCGGTCAAGGCGGTGAAATACGAAACCTCAACGTGTCGGGAGAGGTTAAGGCAAAGAGCAAGGGCGACGCCGCAACGACAGTAGACGAAATAATCGGAAGCGTTGCCAAAAATGCGGGCATAAGCTCAGAGATAGTTAATAAGACTTCAGATGTATCAATTCTCGGCGGTATTGTCGGAGCAAACAGCGGAAGGATAATAAACTGTTCGTTTAACGGAAGTATTGAAGGTGAAGCGGCAGTCGGCGGAATCGCAGGCGAAAACCGCGACGGCGGATATATTGAGGCGTGCTATAATGTGAGCTCTGTTTTGGGCAAGCAATACACAGGCGGTATAACAGGCAGAAATTATGGATGGATAAAGTCATGCAAAAATGACGGCAAAATAAATTCAACACCGGTTGAAGATAGTCATAATATCGGCGGCATATCCGGTATGAACGACGGTGTTATCGAGGCTTGTACAAACAATGCTGAAATAGGATATAAAAATGTAGGCGTCAACATCGGCGGAATCGCGGGAAAGCAGAGCGGATGTATACTTGAATGTCAGAATACAGGAGCAGTCTTAGGCTCAAAGAGTGTGGGTGGTATTTTCGGCAGATTTGAACCGTACACAGAAATAACAGTCGATGACCTTGACGACTTGCGGGAGAATATAAAAGGCGATGTTGACGAGACCCGACAGAATATAAAGAACGATATTACAGATTATCAGGACAGGTTAAATTCTGATATAAACGGGATTCTTGACAGGGTTGGCAATAACGGTCTGCTGGGAACACTTGCCGGGCTGAACAGTGTGAGGAGTTCTCTCAGCGATACTATAAACCTGCTCGGCGAGAGTCACAGTGATTTGATATATGCAATACGTGACGAAATTGTAGGCAATGCTTCTGATTCTGCAAGAAGCATAAGGGACAATGTCGGAAATTTGACAGATTCGGGTTCTGCTCTGCTCGATACATTGAATGACGAGGCGAAAGGAACAATCAGCGACACGGTTGATTCGCTCAATGATGCGATTAATACTGCCGGTGAAGCCGGCAATACATTAACGACATTAATAGAGGATATGGACAGTCTTGTCGTTCAGATAAACGACGCGTATAATGACGGAGATATTGATACATTAAGCGACAGACTTGATGCTTTGAGCGGAAGGCTGGATTACGTTCAGGATGTCATACTGTATCCGATGAGCAGCAGTATAAATTCTGCAATGAATTCAGTAACCAGAACGCTTAATGCGCTCAGAAGAGACACAAATGACATAACGGACGCGATTGTCAGACCGCTTTCTCAGATGCAGGAGATATTGCGTACAGCGCAGAATGAGATTAACAAGATAAATGATGATATAAACCGTGTTAAAAAAGAGATTAGCGATATTATAAGCAATATACACGGCGCGGTTTCGTCTGAGATTCCTTCAAAACCCAGAGTAATCGGCAGGGCAGTGTCAGACTTGTTTTTTACGGACGTATATGCCGACGAGGTGATAAACCTGTCGGATGAAGAAATCAAGTCTACCCTAAAGAATGTGACAAGCGTCGATGTAGGCACGCCGAGAGATGTTTCGGGTATGCCTACAGACAACGCCGTTGTTATATATTGTATAAACAGCGGAAACATCAGCGGAGAGAATGAAGTAGGCGGAATAGGCGGTACAATAGGAATCGAATCAGCAGTCAGAAACGGAAAAAACCTGACTTTGCCAAGCGGTAAGGTTCTGAACGCAGCATCAATAGTTAAGGCGGTTATAAACGGCTGTATCAGCAGCGGCGATATGACAAGCAAAAACGGTCATGCAGGAGGCATAATCGGAGACGGGCAGTTTGGAACGGTTAAGAACTCTGCCGCGGATGTTAATGTTGATGCAGGAGAGAGCAGCTATGCCGGAGGTATAGCCGGATATGCAGGCGGAAAGATAAGTCAGTGTATAGCTATTGCCTACCTAAACGGCAAGTCAAGCATAGGCGGTATAGCCGGTGAAGCCGATGAGATTTCGACATGCTACGCACTGCCTCGTATAAGCGGCAATCCCGAAAAAAGCGGTGCAATAACAGGTACTGCCGAGGGTCTGATAATTAATAATTACTTTATCAAAGAGGGACTAAGCGGAATCAACGGTGCAGACTTTGACGGCAAAGCGGTTGCGCTTGAGTGGAACGAGATTACAGGAACAGGCGCGGTGCCTGAAGCAATGCGCGGCTTCCGCGATGATACATGGTATGTCGGCAGTGATGATATATTCCTGCCGCAAAACAGAGTGTTATCCGATAACACCGCATCAACACTCGGGGCAATGATAAAGGCGCGTTCGGCTGAAATGGCAAGATTCCACTTTAAAGTTGAGTTTATAATCGACGATGTAACGGTTAAGGATATGGTTGTGGATTATAATACAGTCATTGACCCGTCAGAAGTGCCTGAGCTTGAAGTAAAAGACGGGTATTGTCCGCAGTGGGATAATGATACGGAAGCGCCTATACGCCGAAATACCAAATTCCGTGCGGAATATATTGATGCAGTAAAGACAATAGGAACAAAAGAAGAACCGCCGCTTTTGCTTGTTGACGGAAACTTTAAAGAAGACGCCGAAGTCAGAGCATGGGAAGCCGGGGACGTCGGCGGATACAGCGGCAGCTACAGCGAGATTGGGTCGTATGG
>CAOKIL010000073.1 GCA_948468535.1 uncultured Eubacteriales bacterium | reverse complement strand
CTTGCCGAAAAAGGAATTATATATATAGACGAGGTTGATAAAATATCAAGAAAGTCCGAAAATCCTTCTATAACCCGTGATGTAAGCGGTGAGGGCGTACAGCAGACGCTTCTTAAAATACTTGAGGGAACCGTTGCCAATGTTCCGCCAAACGGAGGCAGAAAGCATCCGCATCAGGATTTCATACAGATAGATACCAAGAATATATTATTTATTTGCGGCGGTGCATTTGAGGGGCTTGATAAGATAATAGAATCGCGCATGACTGCAAAAACTGTTGGTTTTGGTGCTAAAGTCGAAAGCAAGAAAGACCGTAACCGCGGTGATACATTAAAGCATGTAATCCCCGAAGATTTGATTAAGTTCGGAATGATTCCTGAGCTTGTCGGACGCTTGCCTATAGTAAGTACCTTAGACACTCTTAATATTGAAGCGCTTAAACGTATTTTCAGCGAGCCTAAAAACGCTCTGCTCAAACAGTATAAGGTGCTTATGGAGATGGATAATACAGAGCTTGAATTCGAGGATGAAGCAGTAAGTGAGATTGCTAAAAAGGCAGCAGAACGAGAGACCGGCGCCCGCGGTCTGCGTACAATTGTTGAGAGTATAATGCTTGATATAATGTATGAGATTCCATCTATGGATGATGCTGAGAAAGTAATTATTACAAAGGATTGTGTTACCAAAAAAGGTGAGCCGATAATAATTCGTAAGGGCAAAAAGACAAAATCCGCATAATATTTAATGATTAGGTTAGCAATAACGGACGACAATATCGTCCGTTATTTGCTCTTAATTTAAATTGGAGTGAAGCATGTGTCATTAATAAAATGTACTGACGTAAATTTAAGTTATGATGGTTTGAGAGTTGCCGAAAATTTGACTTTTGAGATAAACAGCGGTGACTATTACAGCATTATTGGCAGGAATGGCAGCGGAAAAAGCACGCTGCTTAAAGCGTTGCTTAAATTAAAGCAGCCGGATTCGGGCAACATTGAATACTGTGACGGTTTCTGCCAGTCGGATATAGGCTATCTGGCACAGCAAACTTCTGTGCAGAAGGACTTTCCGGCTTCTGTTAGCGAGGTTGTTATTTCCGGTTGTTTAAAAAGCAATGGGTTTAAACCGTTTTTTAGTAAAAACGATAAGAGACTTGCCGAAGAGAAGATGACGCTTCTTGGTATTGATAATATAAAAGATAAATGTTTTCGTGAACTCAGCGGCGGTCAGCAGCAGAGGGTGCTGCTTGCCAGAGCCATGTGTGCCGCAAAGAAAATGTTGTTTCTTGATGAGCCTGTTACTGGTCTTGACCCTGTTGTGACGACCGAGTTTTTTAATATTATCAACAAGATGCACGATGATGGTATAACAATAGTTATTGTCTCGCATGACATTCATTGTGCGGTAAAATACTCAAACCGTATTTTACATATGGACAATGAAATTGCGTTTGACGGTACTGCGCGTGAATATGTTAATTCAAAAGTCGGCAGAGATTTTATTGGAGGTCACAGGCATGATTGAGACGTTACATATTATGTTTTCATATACATTTATCGTAAGAGCCTTGATTGTCGGCTTGCTTGTTTCATTGTGTGCCGCGCTTTTGGGAGTCAGTCTTGTGCTTAAACGCTACTCTATGATTGGCGACGGACTCAGCCATGTTGGTTTTGGAGCTATTGCGATTGCAACTGCGTTTAATTGGGCTCCAATGGAATTCACTATTCCGGTGGTTATTTTGGCTGCGTTTCTTTTGCTCAGAATAAGTGAGAACAGTAATATTAAAGGCGACAGTGCAATCGCCATGATTTCAACCGGCGCGCTTGCAATAGGAATTTTGGCAGCGTCAATGACAACAGGCATGAATACTGATATTAACAGTTATTTGTTTGGCAGCATACTTGCTATGAGCATATCCGATGTTGTTATGAGTGTCGTTTTGTCGCTGGTGGTACTTTTGCTTTTTATCTTGTTTTATAATAAGATTTTTGCGGTTACTTTTGACGAGACATTTGCAAAGGCGACAGGTATCATGGCAAATATTTATAACATGCTTATAGCGTTTTTGACAGCGATTACTATTGTTCTTGGTATGAGGATGATGGGGGCGCTGTTGATATCAAGTCTGATTATTTTCCCTGCACTTTCGGCAATGCGGGTTTGTAAACGTTTTAAAACAGTTGTTATTACGTCTGCGATAATATCGGTTATTTGTTTTTTAATTGGACTTATAACTTCATATTTTTTATCAACGCCGACAGGTGCAACTGTTGTTGTGCTAAACATAGTTGTTTTTGTGTTACTTACTGTTATAGGAAAAATAAAATAAGTTTGTACATAACAACGTGGTTGTATAAAATGAAAGCATTTGGGTTTCTTGACAGCAAAAATTTAATGTGTTAAAATTTAATTCAATAAGGTGCATATATTTAGTTATATTTTATTGAAATCTTTAAGTATGGGGTGAAAATCTGCATGAAAATTATGGAATCTGCAGAAAACTATCTTGAAACAATACTCATATTGACAAATAAGGACAAGTATGTACGTTCGATAGATATTGTTGCCGAGACTGGATACACTAAGCCGAGCATCAGCAGGGCTGTTAAAGCTCTTAAAGAGAGCGGATATATCTCGGTTGACGAACACGGATATATTAAACTTAATGAATCAGGACTTAAAATTGCCGAAAAGATATATGAGCGTCATAGACTTTTAAGTAAATATCTTATGAAAATCGGAGTGTCAGAAGAAACTGCACTGGCAGACGCTTGCAGAATTGAACATGTTATAAGTGAAGAGAGTTTCGAAAGACTCAAGGAGTTTGTTGATAAATTATCCGATGATTTAAAGTAAATATTAATAAAGTAAAATTTAATAATGTGCAGCTATTTGCAGACGCTGACAGAATAGTAAAGTGCCTGTTTTCAATAGTAAAGCTGCAAAAAACAAAGGGGTGCGTATGAGTTTATTCGCACCCCTAAAAATTTATTTTTGTTAAACAGTAGTGTAAACCAAAAGGTTAAAGCTGATAAACCAATAGATACTTCTGTTTATAAAAATGATATGTTACAATTTGATTAAAGAAAGAAGGTAGTATAGATATGAATAATTTTATTTATGAGAACAGCACAAAGGTATGTTTTGGCAAAGGCTGTGTCAAGGAATTTCTTGCATGCAAGCTGAAATCTTATGGAAATAATGTAATGCTTGCTTACGGCGGAAATTCTATCAAGAAAAATGGCATATATGATGAGATAAAAAAGATTCTTGATGCTGAAGGCAAAAATGTAATTGATTTTTCAGGTATTATGCCGAACCCGACCTATAAAAAGGTTATGGAGGGCGCAAAGCTAACGAAAGAAAATAACGTTGACATTATTCTTGCGATCGGCGGTGGCTCTGTAATGGACTGCTGCAAGGCGGTATCGCTTGCGGCGGTATATGACGGCGACATATGGAGCGATTATTGGGAAAAGAGCGGCGTAATTTATTTTGAACCTCTGCCTCTTGGTGTTGTCGTAACCGTTGCAGGAACCGGCAGCGAATGTAACGGCGGTGCAGTAATCACAAATGAGGAAAAGAAAATCAAAACAGGCAGAGATTATCCAAAGTGTAACCCCAGATTCGCACTTATGGACCCGGAATATACAATGAGTGTTCCGAAATTGCAAACTGCATCAGGCGGATTTGATATACTTTCACATATTATGGAAACATATTTCAGCCTTACCGATGATGACAATGTTTCGGACGATATTTCTGAGGCACTGATGAAAAGTGTAATCAGAAATCTTCCTGTTGCGATTGAAAATCCAAATGACTATACCGCAAGAAGTAATTTGATGTGGTCAGCAACGATGGCAGAAAACAGAATTATAAAGCTCGGCAAAGCGTGCGATTTTCAGGCGCATCAGATTGAACATCAGCTTGGAGCGTATACAGACTGTAATCATGGCTGCGGTTTGGCGGTTATTCATCCGACTTATTACAGACACATATATAAGGATGGAATATGCAAATTTGTTAAATTTGCAACAAATGTATGGAACATTTCTACAGAGGGCAAAAATTCTGATGAGGTTGCATTTGAGGGAATACAGGCTCTTGAAGATTTCATAAAGCAAATCGGACTTCCGATGAAGCTCCGTGAACTTGGAATGACAGACAAAAGTATTCTTCCCGAAATTGCGGAATCGTGCAATGTTTCACCTGGCAGCTACGGCAAAATGAGTAAAGAATCTATCTTAGAAATTTTAAATGAATGCTATTAATATAAAATACGAGGAGGAATTAAAAAATGAAAAAGAATTTTATCACGGGATTTATATCGGGAGCGGTTGCGTTCACAATAGTTGGAGAAGCGGCAGCAAATGTGATAACAATGCCAAATGAGTATTCTGTACAGCTTGACGGAAAAAACGTTAGTATTGAGGGATATAACATAGATGATTATTCATATTTCAAGCTTCGCGATATAGCAAGCGCAGTAGGCGGATTTGATGTAGACTTTAAGGATGATACCATTTTATTGTCATCACAAACGAAGGGTCTTACCATAAAAGAGGAATGAATGTTCTCATCGGGCGGTACAGTGACAGAACCTGTAGAGGGTGAATATGATTCAACCACTAATTGGTTAGACTCAACACGCAAGGGAAACACAGCTCATGTAGACCATGCAAATGTATTTTATCAAATACCTGAAAATGAAACAGGTTTGCCAATGGTATTTCTTCACGGATACGGTCAGTCAAGAATGGGTTGGATGACAACGCCGGACGGCAGAGAAGGAGGGTCAACATCATTCCTTAAAAAGGGACACGGCGTGTTCCTGGTAGATCAGCCGCGCAGGGGCGAGGCGGGCTTAAAAAACGGTGTAGAGCTACCTAAACGTGAAGCACCGATATTCACTAATTTTGTAAGATAAAGGAGCGGCGGCAATGAATATTAAAATGTTATATGCTTCGGGCATTGCGGCAATTATTCTTGCCGTCGGAATGTTTACCGCTTGCGCGACAGAGCAGGAAATACAAATAGACAATTAAGCAAACGGCTTTGGACTTGGCACGGGAACAGTAGCCGAAGGCTGGATTGATGACGCAGTGAGATTTTGGGAGGAAAATATAAAATGAGAAATGTATAAAGCTCGCTGTGAAGAACTTGAAGCGGGCTTTATATATTATTTTTGATGTATTCTGTCTAAAGCCGTTTTGGCAGCACGCAGGGGTTCAGGAATTTCTTCGATTGTCATATTTGATGGTACAGCGGTTGTTCCTGCTTTTTTTGCGGTTTCATAGTACCAGCATTTATAATTCAGTGTATCCAGCGTGTGCTGCAAATCTTCCATCTGCTTCATAACCTTTTCCCTCTGTTTTTGAAACAGGGCAAGTCTTTCATCAATCGTTTCATCACCCTTTAAAGCCATATCAATATAGCTTTTAATATCCTTAATTGAAAGCCCTGATTTTTTTAAGCATTCTATAATAAACAGCCAGTCAAAATCCTTTTCCTGAAATACCCGTATTCCTCCGCCTGAACGTTCAACAAATGGAAGCAAACCTTCCTTATCGTAATAGCGTATGGTTGACGGTGCTACATTTAGAATTTTCGCGGCTTCGCCTACTGTATAAATCATTTTAATAATCTCCTTAAAAATTTAAAAAAAACTCTTGACTTAAAGTTAACTTTAACTTGTATAATGTATTCGAGGTTCAAAAATATTATATTACTTAACATATAAAAAGTCAAGGAGGAAAACAAAAAATGAAAGAATTAAGCGTATTTAAAACAGGAAAAGCAAATGATGCTTTTGTGGAATATTTTGTAGGGCAGAGCTATCTTAATATGCTTGCGACCGAACGAATAGGCATAGGAAATGTAACTTTTGAGCCTGCCTGCCGTAACAACTGGCACATTCACCATAAGGGCAGCTCCGAATGAATGGTTTCAGCATCTTGCGGTAGAAGTCCCGTCTGATGGAGCTTCAACTGAATGGTGTGAAAAGGTATCAGACGAGGAATACAATAAATTAAAATAATTATTCAGAGAGGATTGAACAGTTATGCAAGACGTAATTCTTTGGACGGGCGCGGGGCAAATCGGTATGGCTATTGCAAGACTCGTCGGTTACGGCAAAAAAATCATTGTTGGAGATAAAAATATTGAAAACGCAAAATTCACGGCAAAAATGAAGAGCTATTAAAGTTTGATATTTTGAAGCCCGAAAATATAAAAGATACGCTTCACGCCTATCAAATGGCAAAACGCTGTAATGAAAAGCGCGTAATGTATGAAGCGGTAATTTGGGGCAAAAAGGGCGCAAGAATAAATTTTATTTCACAGGGAATTATCGTAACACCTCTGGCTATTGACGAGTTTAACGGAATCCGCGGGGATTTCTATAAAAATATGTTTGCCAAATGCCCCACGGGCAGACTGGGAACTGCTGACGAGGTGGCGAATGTAGCTGAGCTTCTTATGAGTGATAGAGGAGCGTTTATCACAGGCGCGGATTTCCTTATTGACGGCGGTGCAACGGCTTCGTATTTCTACGGATCGCTTCTCCCTCAGGAATAAGCTTTATCAGTTATAACCTTTGGGTTGCAGCTGATGAACTTTTTGGAACTTCCGTAAGCAAAAGATATACTGTATAATATATTTATAAAGAAAACGAAAGGAGCAGATTATGAGTAAAAAATATTGATATTGTCAGGCAGTCCACGAAAGGGCGGCAATTCGGATTTATTATGTGATGAATTTATGCGCGGAGCGCAGAAGAGCGGCAATGACGTTGAAAAGATTTTTATAAGGGATAAGAAAATCGGCTATTGCACCGCTTGTTATTATTGCAGAGATACAGGCAAAGGCTGTGCTATAAAGGACGATATGGCAGAAATCCTTGATAAAATGCTTGAAGCTGATGTAATCGTTATGGCAAGCCCTGTGTATTTCTATTCCATAGACGCGCAGATGAAAACGGTTATTGACCGTACTGTTGCAAAATGGCGTGACATTAAGAATAAAGAATTTTATTATATAATGTCCGCAGCAGAGGAAAACAACACGGTAATGAATTGCACATTAGAATGTTTCAGAGGTTTGGCGGCTTGTCTTGATGGCTCAAAGGAAAAAGGCATAATCTACGGGCAGGGCGTATATGAAGCAGGAGCAATAAAGAATACTCCTGTAATGAAAGAAGCATACAAAATGGGTAAAAATGCGTAGGGAGGAATATAAAATGAAAAAAATATTATCAGTTTTAATGATGTTGGTATTTGCAATGTCGATGATGACGAGCTGTTCAGCAGCAGAGAGTAAAGTTACAACTACTTCTGCATCTGCTGAGGAATTTGTGCTCACGATGCAGATTGGAAATCCGATGATGAAAGTAAACGGAACCGAAGCGGAGATTGACCCAGGACGAGGTATTGCACCGATTGTTCAGGGCGGCAGAACTCTTGTTCCTATTCGCGCGATTATTGAGGCTATGGGAGGAACAGTAAATTGGGATGAAGAAACTCAAACCGCACTGCTTGAATATAATAGTGATATTATAGCTCTTACAATCGTAAGTACAACAGCATATTTGAATGATAAGGTGAATACGCTTGACGTTGCTCCTGTTGTGATTAACGACAGAACAATGCTGCCGATACGTTTTATTGCAGAGAGCTTTAAGTTTGATGTGGATTGGATAGAAGAAACACAGACTGTTACAATTAAAAAGATGGGCTCTGTTCCGACAGTGCAGCCATCTGAGAACGGCAAAGCCTTAGTAGTATATTATTCTGCATCAGGCAGCACAGAAAGAGTAGCAAATTATATTGCATCAGCAGCAAATGCAGATATTTTTGAATTAGAGCCTGTAAAGCCGTATACAGATGCTGATTTGAATTGGACAGATCAAAACAGCCGTGTTGTATATGAACATGAGCATGAAGATGAGAGAATTGTAGAACTTGAGTCAATAAATGTTCCGAATTGGGATAGTTATGACACTGTATTTATCGGATATCCTATTTGGTGGGGTATTGCGGCTTGGCCTGTTGATAACTTTGTTAAATCAAATGACTTTACGGGCAAAACAGTTATTCCGTTCTGCACCTCTGCAAGCTCAGGTCTTGGCGAAAGCGGCAGATTGCTTGAAGAAATGGCAGGTACAGGTAATTGGCAGGAAGGTATGCGCTTTAGATCAGGTGCACCGGAAAGCGATGTGAGCGCATGGGCGAAAAGCATTGTAGGAAATACGAATAGCCGGATTCGTCAATATGAATTGACGAATCCGGCTATTATTTTAATTATATGAGTTTTCGCCTTTGAGGAGTAAACCGTATTTCTTTTTAACACGGTCAAGTTTAGTAAGCATCGGCTTTGCAAGTACTGCAAGGAATACTACAGTAGACAAACCGTGAATAACGTCAT